>SLGA01000330.1 GCA_007123985.1 Balneolaceae bacterium
CGCGAATTACTTTCATGGCGGGATTGGTTCTGAAGCGAGCCGGATTTCCATCGTATAGTTTGTATGTATCAGCGGTCCATTCCCAAACATTTCCACCCATATCCGTTAGTCCCGCTTCTGTTTTTCCAAATTCACCCACGGGTGATGTAAACAGATATCCATCTTCAGCGGTATTTTCAACGGGGAAGCGGCCTTGCCACACATTGGCACGGTAGGTTCCGTTCTGTACAAGTTCGCTGCCCCAGCTGTATGGATTGCCACTGTTTTGCCCGTTCTTAGCGGCATATTCCCATTCAATTTCTGTTGGAAGTCTTCTGCCGGCCCACACTGCGTATGCATTTGCATCGTTCCAGCTTACATGTGTCACAGGATGGTCATCTTCGGCAGCCGGGTATTCTGTTCCAAGCGGATACTTCCATGAAGCCTCATTTACCATGATCCATTCACCGGTCTCATAGTTCATAACTACGGAATCTCCGAAACGTTCAGCTTCTGTTTGGTAACCGGTAGCTTCTGCAAATTTTTGAAAATCAGCAACGGTTACAGGGCTCACATCAAGAAAAAATGGATCCACAATAGTTCTGAATGCCGGTGCTTCATTTGGGAGTGTATTCTCTGCGCCAATAATTATTTCACCACCGGCAAAATAAACCATTCCTTTCGGTGTATCTGCTTGTTGCTGTGCAGTACAGCTTGCGATGGCAGCAGCGGCTACCAACAGAATGGCAAGCTTTCGGTATTTTTGTTGATTTACTGTATTTATCACTGATATAACTTTAACTCGCGTTTATAATTGGTATTAGCAAGAAAAGCAGGTTTTCTGAAAGAATGAAACTTCATCAGGATTTTAATTAAACTCGATCTCAGCCAGTACCGGAAAATGATCAGAGGGATATTTCAACCCATCATAACTGTCTGTGAGAACACCATAACGTTTCACGCTGAAATGTTCGGTTAGAAAAATATAATCGATTCTGCGGTCGGGAATATGGCTAAAGTTGAAACCGTTGAAGGTTCCGGTTGGGCCATGAGGCGGGTTTTCTGTGATGAAATATGCATCACTAAACCGGCCGTACTCGATCACTTTTTCATAAGCTTTGTTTCCCGGAACAGCATTTAAGTCTCCAAGAAATAGAATTTTTGCATCCGGTTCTGTGTGTTCGTCGATATGTTCAAGCACCATTCGGCTGCTGTTTTCTCTTGCCTCCTGACTTTCATGGTCGAAGTGGACGTTGTAAACATAAAACTCTTTTCCGGTTTCTATATGTTCAAACTTTCCCCAGGTACAAATTCTGTGGAAGTTTACACCCCAGTCCATCGATGGCCTGTCCGGTGTTTTTGAGAGCCAAAAGGTGTCGTGCTTAAGCACTCTGAAAAGATCAGGATCATAAAATATAGCGCTGTGCTCACCTTCTGTATCACCATCATCCCGTGCAACACCTATATATTTCTGGCCAAGCATTTCGCGAAGATCCTGCAGTTGGTTATGTTCACCCTCCTGGGAACCCCATAGTACGATATCATGAAACCGTATAACGTTAGCGACATGCTCTTTACGCATTTCCCAGCTATTAGGGTGCTCCGGCGGGGTGTAGTAGAAGATATTGTAAGACGATATGTTAAAATTTTGAGCGCTTGAATGCAGAGGCATTCCGAGGAACAAAATTGTAAAGAAAACAGATAGCGAAATAGGTGCAATCCATTGTTTTGGCTCCATCCGTTCGATAAATCTGTCAAGAATATTCATAGAAACTTATTTGTAGGTTAATTAATCTTAACTAGTGGTGTGTTAGTAAGTAAACTGAAGCTCATCAAGTGCAGATTGCACTTCAGGTGCCTGCATAAACAGATCCCATAATAAGCCTGACCGATAATTCTCAATCATGATGATGATTGGCCCTTGATCGATAGCCAGATATGAATCGGCCCACCAACCCTGGGTTGGATTAAATGCATCATGAAAACCGTACTCACCCCAGAGCTTATCCCCCAGCACATAATAGAAATGGCGAATAGCTTGCATGGATTCTTCCGGTGTGTATGGGAGGGACGATATAGCTGCTGTTGGAGTAATCGTGCCATTGTCCCGGTTTGGTTCATGAGCCAGGTATCCCTCAAAATTGTCACTTGCAGTTAATCCCCAGCTATCTGAAGAATATCCCACAAAGTTATTAGGGTTTACAATGTTGTGCTGTCTGTTTATCAGTGTGTGGTTCTGGTTTTGAATCCAATAATCTGCATAAGAATCGGAGAGATTTCGCGGATCCAGGCCGAGAAACGAGTAGTGAGCAAAAAATAGAGGGCCTCCGTATGCGAAACCAACAGGTAAATGAATGCCATAATAATCATTATTATTTCTGATGGACCCGGATTGTGCCCACCCCTCGTGATATACCACAGGTTCAATACTGTGATTTTTTGATGATGCAGCCAATATGTAAACAATCAACGCTTCATTATATCCTCTGATTGGCATATTCATTTGCCAGCCATGATTTTCTGACCAGTGCCAGTAAAGCACATTTTGCCCGTCTCTGGTGTACCAATCCCACTCAATAGTGTCGAGAAGTTCGTTAATATTATTGATAAGCGCATTTTCCTGCGGATTATTGTCGTCAAGATACTCGCGCACAGTAATCAGACCCTGCGCCATAAATGCTGTTTCAACAAGGTCACCACCATCATCAAACTGGCTGAAAGGGATCGTTTGGCCGGTATTACCGTTCATCCAGTGAGGCCATACGCCAAAAAATCTGTCAGCATTTGCCAAAAAGCCCACAATTTTTTCTATCCTGTCGATCCCGTCACTTCGGCTGATGAACCCACGATGAATACCTACGAGAATGGCTTTTAATCCAAATCCACTGCCACCGGTTGTTACCAGATCACCGGAGGTATTTCGCTCTCGTGCCATTCCGCTTTGGGGATGGGCAAAGTCCCAAAAATAGCCAAATGTTGCGTGTTGTATTTTTTCAAGGAGTTCAGTATCCGGGATTTCCGGAAATTTATACTCGGGATTTAACCCCGTCTGAAAACGGCCTTCGTATTCATTGAATAAAAATCCATTTTGAAATTTCAGATCTCCGGTAATGTTAATCTCATGGTGGCGGTAATAGTCAAGCGGCTCGTTTGCAGTAACAGTTAGTTTGGTGCCATCCCCGGAGAGGTTGTAATTTTTGGAGAAATCCGGGGTTATTCGGATCTGATTCTGGAATTCCTGGTGGTTTAGTGCATCAGAAAACGTAATCTCGAGCTGTATTTTGTTGTAAGTAACGTTTCTCAGCACGTTTTGACCGGGAATGTCTTCATCATTTATTCGGATTGAAAGAATCTCTGCTGTTCCGTTCTCTGTACTAAATGAATAAACTGCTCCTGAAAACCCGGCTCCGGTTGTAGATACTAACTGATCTGAGATTTGAAGTGTATAGGATGTGAGATGTTCAAAGTTCTCTTCTGGTGATATTGCGACGGTCTTTCCGTTGTTGATAAGATTTATACGGGTGGATAATACATCACCTGATTCTGACTGTACTATTTGCACATTATTTGATGCTGAAGTTTCATCTACTTCTGTGGAAAACTCAACACGAATTGTAGGGGAAATGGAGATATCGGTTGTTGTTTCTTCGATGCTGAATGAAGTTCCTGCTGCAGAAACAGATAGTATCTGAAATGGTTCTTCCTGATCCGGTTCTGTAGAACTTTCGCTGCACCCGGTAAATGGTATGGCTGCTGTAAATCCGCAAAGGATGAAAAATGCAAGGTAGGTAAATCGTGTAGTAAAACTGGCGAATTTCATGATACGACTGTAATTCACGAATATAAATAAATACCCGGTTCAAACTGTTTTACTGAATGAACCGGGCAGAAGGTGTGCAACTGAAGTGGTACTTCAGTTATGATGGAAACTAGTTATCGGATTCGTACATAAGTCTGATCTCAGCATCCGAAAGTACCTGATGATAAACTTTAATATCGTCAAGCTGGCCCTTAAAATGGTTTGATGTAGGGAAGTTGTAACCGCCCCAGGGTTCGTTGCTCCACAATTCGCCTGCGCGTGACTGTAAGAAACCGAATGCAAAATCATCAAAAACCTCGGGTGATTGACCACTGAATGTAAGTCCGGTTACATTTCTCTGAATGGACTCTTCCGGCCAGAGGTCAAAATCGAAGCTCTTCATCAGATCTCCGTTGTAGTACATTTTCGCTCTTTTCTCTGCACCATCGTAGGTTAAGGTAACATGCAGCCAGTTATTCCTGAGAAGGTTTACCATTTGCTGCGGACTTAGGCTTCTTGCATAGTCCCATCCCTGCCAGCCGCCACTGTTTCTGTCGGTTGCTTCTGCGGGGAACCACATGTCTTCCCCAAATGTAGTACCATCAGAAGTTTCGAACTGAAGTGCAAATTTCGCTGACTCATAATTTGCGGCAATTTCAAACTGAATTCCAAAAAACGCGCCAATTCCGAGTACAAAATGTCCCGCAGGGTCTCCGTTTTCATTTACATGACCTTCTGAATCAGTTTTCACCCAAAAACTCAGGGTAAAATCAGAAGTGCTGATCAAATCAGATGCATTTGGTACTTCAATAATGCTTGTGTTTCCGTTAAATATTGCAACCTGACCGGCTTCCGGATTTCTTGGTTCGCCATATGTAACATCAACTACTGCAGACGCATTGTAATTTCCAACAGCATCATCGGCATTTCCGTCAAGCGGCCAGTGAGCTACCATTCCCGGAGGGCTAAATGTACCTTCTGTTTTGAAAGTTCTTGATGTGTTAGCCAAAGGCTGATCATCCACATTCAGAAGTCCGCTTCTGAGTTCAAGCTGATACAAAGCTCCTGATCCAAGATCTTCTTCCGGTTGAATGGTGAGGGTAGGTCCGCTTGCTGAAATTTGAATAGGTATCTCTGTTTCATCGTAATCCTGAATAAGTGAAACGTTGGCTGCAGTTGCCGTTGCAGGATTGATGTCTGAGTTGAATGTAACCTCAATGGTTGCGTCGAGGGGTACGTTGTCGGGTGCTGTTGGAGCATTCAGATCAAGCCCGCCAACCGTCATCGATTCGATGTTAAGTGTTAGCGGTTCATCGCTGTCTGTTCCACATGACTGAAGCAACACTGCAAACATTGCAATCGCTCCTATCAGTAGAATTGAAAATTTTGTTGATTTCATAAGTATCGTAATTATATGGTTATATGGTAAATCTTCCTGTTTAAGAAATGTTTAAACGGCTTTCTCTAATGCTTTTCTGACTGATTCATTGAAATCATGATTCAGTTATCAGACAGTTATGCAATTACTCTTCAGTGATGGTTTGTATTACCCATCAATCTAAAAAATAAATTAACTAACTAATAAGAATATAATGCAAAAATCATGCAATAAATACAAAATAATTGCGCGATTTAAAGAGTGGATTTGGGCAGAGGTTTAAAACGCGTTGCCACATCTATATTGTATTAATAACCTGTAAAATATGTAAAAACAGCCGAAAATTTTGTAAATACAATTTTTTGGATTGATCTGGCAGAAGTCGTTACTCTGAGAATA
Organism: Balneolaceae bacterium; assembly: GCA_007123985.1. Lineage (GTDB taxonomy): Bacteria > Bacteroidota > Rhodothermia > Balneolales > Balneolaceae > Rhodohalobacter. Next base: position 5,556 of record SLGA01000330.1, read on the forward strand.
GAAAGTTTAAGACTGAAAAAGAAATCTTAATAATTGTGCAAAAAAAATTATAATTTGCATGGAGTCGGTTCATTTATGCAAATTGTCATATTTCATGAACGGGCATTCACTCAATTTCAAAAGATATGCAGAGGTAAACCATGAAAAACAGGTTACAGAATTTCGGCTACTTCATTGGTTTTGTTTCGATGGCTTTCATTTTATTAGGAAGTACTACCTGGGTTGTTGCTCAGCACCAGGTTAGCGGAACAATTACAGAAGAGGCTACAGGAGAACCCCTTATGGGTGTGAACGTATTTATAGAAGGAACCACAATCGGAACATCTTCAAACATAGATGGAGAGTATCAGTTAAATATTCCGTCAGATGACCAAATTTTGGTATTCTCATTTATTGGGTACGAAACCAAAGTGATAAATGTAGAAGGAAGATCGGTGATAGATGTAACACTTGCCGAAGTTTCCATTGTTGGCGAAGATCTTGTTGTTGTGGGTTACGGAACACAGCGAAGAAGAGATGTTACAGGTTCCGTCTCAAGAGTAGATGGTGAGCGGATTAGCCGTATTGCCACTCAATCGGTAGATCAGGCATTGCAGGGTGTGGCAGCCGGTGTGCAGGTAACGCCTTCATCAGGTGCTCCGGGTGCGGGGTCAGTTATCCGTATCAGGGGTGTGGGTACTCTGGGAGATGCTTCACCACTCTTCGTTGTGGATGGCATGACCACAGACAATATTAATTACCTGAATGCAAATGACATTGAGTCAATTGATATCCTTAAAGATGCATCAGCTACAGCAATCTATGGTGCCCGCGGTGCGAATGGCGTAATTCTGATTACTACAAACAGGTCAACACTGGAGCGCCCTGCAGAATTTAGTGTAAACTACTACACCGGTTTTCAGCAGGTAGCGAGAACGGTGCCGGTTACTAATGCGCGCGAGTATGCAATGCTTGCAAATGAAGCAGCTGCTAATGAGGGTAATAATCCGCCATTTGGCAACCCGGATGCTTTCGGGGAAGGAACCAACTGGCAGGACGAAATTTTCAGAACAGCACCTATTCAAAATTTGAATATTTCAGCAAGTGGCGGTACTTCATCCACTGCCTATAACATTAGCGGTAGTTACTCATCGCAGGAAGGTATTATCAGGGAAAACTATCTCGACCGTTTTTCACTGCGTCTGAATAATGAGTATTTCATTACGGATGATTTTCAAGTAGGTCACAACATCGCCATGGTGTACGAATCGTATCAAAATGCGCCCGGGGTTGTTGGTTCCGCATACAGGGGAGATCCTACCGTACCGGTATTTACTGAAGATGGAGATTTTTCACCCACTGATGCGCGGGCTTCAGTTGGGAATCCCGTTGCTCAGTTCGAGTATAACAGCAATAATGAAAATTCCCGGAACCGAATGATGGGGAATGTTTATCTGAACTACTATTTCCTGGATAATTTTCAGTTCAGAAGCAACTTTGGCCTGGATGCAAATCGGGTTGAAGGGAAAAATTATACACCCATTTATTTTGTCTCGCCCATTCAGAACAGTGAGCAGACTTCCCTGAATGTATTCAATAACTTTACAACCAATGTACTCTGGGAAAATACGGTACAGTACCAGCAGCAGATTGAGAGTCATCGATTCGATATTCTTTTGGGATACACGGTTGAAGAGTTCAGGACTGAAAACCTGAGCGGCAGCCGTATTGGTATAGTAGGAGATGATCCCTCTCTATGGTTTTTGAATGCAGGTGATCAGAGTGAGGGAGTTCAGAATGCAAATTCCGCAGGTGAGTGGGGTATGGAATCGTTCCTGGGCCGAGTAAATTACAACTATCGCGATCGATATATGGTTACAACAACCTTACGCCGTGATGGATCATCCCGATTCGGTGCCGATAATCGTTATGGCTGGTTCCCATCGTTTGCGCTTGGATGGATTGTTTCGGACGAATCATTCATACCTCAGCCCGATTGGCTTACCCAGATTAAACTTCGCGGAAGCTGGGGAGTTACCGGTAATGATAAAATTGATCTTTATCCCGGTGTACCTACTGTTTCAGGTAATTTAAATGCAGTATTTGGTGCAGATCCAAGCCTGAATTTCGGAGCCTTGCCAATTGGCCTTGCAAATCCGCAGATCCGATGGGAAGAGACAACACAGTTAAACATTGGTTTAGAACTGGAGCTTTTCGACAGCCGCCTGCGTAGTGAACTTGAATACTACGATCGTGTGACGGATGGTATTTTAGTAAGAGTGCCTATTCCAAATTATGTAGGTGCTTCACCCTCACCGTTTGTAAACGCTGCAGAAGTAAAAAATTACGGCCTCGAACTTACCGTAAACTGGCAGGATACACGCGGCGACTTTTTTTACAGCGTTGGGATGAATGCCACTACAATCAGCAATGAAGTACTCTCATTAGGCCGGGGGAATGAAGATATATTTGGTGGCGGAGTTGGTGTAGGCGGCATGCTGGCAACTAAAACAGTTGTAGGCAGGCCAATAGGCTCATTTTTTGGTTACCAAATGGACGGAATATTCCAAAATCAGGCAGAGGTTGATGCAGGCCCAAGACTTGGAAATGAACAGCCGGGAGATATTCGGTTTAAAGATTTGACCGGAGACGGACAAATTACCACTGACGACAGAACATTTATTGGTTCACCCATTCCGGATTATCTTTTCTCATTTAATTTTGAGTTAGGCTACAAAGGGGTTGATCTGAGTGCCGCATTTACCGGTTCTTACGGAAATGATGTATATAATGCCAAGAAACAGGCTCGTTTTGGAACGCCAAACTTTGAGTCTTCTGCCCTTAACCGATGGACGGGTGAAGGTTCAACAAATTCCTATCCAAGAATTACAAACGGCGGGCATAACTACAATGTATCTGACTTTTTTGTAGAAGACGGAAGCTTCCTGAAATTACAGAGCCTTACTTTAGGGTACACGCTTGATCCGTCTCTTACCGGTGCTCTTGGTTTAAGAAACCTCAGAGTGTACGCAAATGGCAACAACCTGTTTACCATTACAGGATACGACGGCTACACGCCTGAAATTACCAGCGGATCTGTTATTGCTACTGGTATTGACAGCGCATTTTATCCATTTGCGAGAACCATAACCTTTGGTGTAAGTGCAACTTTCTAAAATGCATGAAAGCACTCAAAAGAAATTTTAAGTCAAAACAATAATATTATGGACAACACAAAAACATTTCGTCCCGGCAGGCTGATCAGATTGATAGGTGTATCTCTATTTTTGGCTGCTTTTACTGTAGTTTCGTGCAGTGATGTGGTAAATAAAACACCGCTTGGCCAGCAGACAAGTGAGAACTTCTTTCAGACCGAGCAGCATGCTATTCAGGCTACAAATGCAAGTTATCAGAAGCTGAGAGACTGGAACATTCATGTATTTTCCTTTTTAGGGCTTACTGATATGATTTCGGATGACGCAACTAAAGGCAGTACGCCTACAGATGCAGCTCAGCTTTTAGATCTTGAAAATTTAACATTCGATGCCGGTAGCGGTGATGTAAATACATGGTGGACAGGAAACTATCAAGGAATTTACAGGACTAATATCGCTATTGAAAATATCCCCGGAATCGACATGAATACCGGCCTTAGAGAAAGACTGGTAGGTGAGAATCATTTTCTCAGAGGGTATTACTACTTCAATCTGGTCAGAGGATTTGGTGGGGTACCACTTATCACATCTCCTCTTGCTCCCGATGAGTACGATCAAGAGCGAGTATCGGCCGAGGAAATCTATACGCAGGTATTAAGTGATCTTGAATACGCAGCAGAAGTACTTCCTTATAAATCAGAATATGCCGCTCAGGATTTGGGAAGGGCAACCAAAGGAGCCGCACATGCACTGCTTGCAAGAGTACATCTCTATCTGGAGAATTATGATCAGTCTTTGCAGTATGCCAATGAGGTGATCAACTCCGGTGAATATGCACTGCTTGATGACTACTTCACCATATTTACACGTGAAGGAGAAAATTCTTCAGAATCAATTTTTGAAGTTCAGGCAACAGAAAGTGAAGAAGGCGGAACAGGAACGCAGTATGGTGAAGTTCAGGGTGTTCGCGGACAGCCAAATTTAGGATGGGGTTTTAACAGACCCTCCCGCGATCTTGATGCCGCATACGAAAGCGGTGACCTGAGACAACAAGCAACAATTTTATCGCCGTGGGAAGAGCTGCCCGATGGCACCGGATTAACTGTTATTCAAAATGCCACAATGGTGGATGACCGGTACAACAAAAAAGCATTTGCTCCCTCAAATCACGCTGGTGCAAGGGGCAACAGTCCGGTTAATATTCGCAGAATTCGGTATGCCGATGTAATCCTTATTGCGGCAGAAGCAAGCTACAGAACGGGTAATGAAGCCAACGCCCGCATGTATGTGAATATGATTCGGGAAAGAGCGCGTTCAGGAAACAGTAACACACTGGGTGTTATTGCGGAAAATATGTCGCCTGTAGTTCAAAATTCACTCGATCTGAGTGCAATCAATTCACAGGTGTTTATACGATTTGTGAATGCAAACGGACCGGCATCTGATGCGGGTGCTATGCCATTTACACATGATGTAGAAAGCAGCCAGCCAATCATCGAAAATATGGATGTAATTACATCTGTAAACGGAACCGCAGTTTCAAATCGAGCTGAATTTTTAGCAGCAGTAAACGCTCAAACAGCCGGGTCGTCTATTCCGGTGGAAGTAGTGAGAGTTCAGCATACCGATAATGGCCAAAACAATGAAGTACTTACTCTTAACATAGATGTTGAAGAGCTCTTGCCAGAAATAACAGCATCAGGGCAACAACTTCTTGATGCTATTTGGCAGGAACGCAGAGTAGAACTGGCAATGGAGCAAAAACGCTGGTTTGACCTGATAAGGCAGGGAAGAGCTGCTGAAGTAATGCAAGCACTTGGGAAAAATTTCGAGACGGGAAAACATGAACTATTCCCGATCCCAACCAATGAAATTGATCTGAGTAACGGCAGGCTTCAGCAAAATCCAGGCTGGTAAAAAATAGGGTAAGTGGGGCAGGATATTTATTTGCCTGCTCCCATTCCTGTACAGCTTGTCCGAAAGCAACATCATTTCGGACATCTTCAAGTGCAAGAAAGCTGAATATTCATCACAGACATTGTAAAACCGTTATCCATCCGGTCTGCTAAGTATAAGTATTTACTTTTCAGGTATATACGATAAACAAGGGTTTATACGAGAACGATTTAAATAACCATTATATGTACATCAAAAAACAACTTTTTTCAATACTGGCACCCCTTTTAGTGATCGGTTTTATCAACATTAACGTCTCAGGACAACCGGTTACAGGAGAGGAATCTACCGCCTCAGCCGCAATCGCAGAGCAGAGCATTACGGATTCACAGGTACGAATTACACCACTTCGCCATGCCGAGAAAGTGGATTCAGTGCTATCACTGATGACTCTTGAAGAAAAAGTAGGTCAATTAAATTTACTGAGCAGTGGTTTTGCAGAAACCGGCCCTGTATTAAGCGAACAATACAGAGAGATGATTGGTGAAGCAAAACTTGGAGGTGTTTTTAATGCGCACACAGTTGAGCACACACTCGATCTTCAAAGAATTGCAGTTGAAGAGACGCGGCTTGGAATTCCACTGCTGTTTGCATTTGATGTAATTCATGGCCATCGAACAATTTTTCCCGTACCATTGGCTGAGGCATCCACTTGGGACCCCGATCTGATTGAAAAAGCTTCCAGAATTGCTGCAAAAGAATCAGCTGCAGCAGGCCTTCACTGGACGTTTACCCCAATGATTGACGTTTCTCCGGATCCCCGATGGGGAAGGATAGTTGAAAGTTCAGGTGAAGATCCGCTGTTAAACAAGTTGTTTGGTGTTGCCCGAATTAAAGGCTTTCAGGGTGATGATCTGTATGAACTTGATACGATAATGGCCACAGCAAAACATTTTGCAGCTTATGGAATGGCAGAAGCCGGCCGGGATTATAACACTGTAGATATTTCTGAAAGATCATTAAGAGAAATTCATCTTCCTGCATTTAAAGCCGCTGTAGATGCTGACGTAAGAACCTTTATGACGGCTTTTAATGAATACGATGGTGTACCTGCAACGGGGAGCGACTTTTTATTCAATAAAATACTAAGAGACGAATGGGGATTCGATGGCTTTGTAGTGACCGATTACACCGCAATAATGGAGATGATACCTCATGGATATGCACGGGATGAAGCTCATGCTGCTGAACTGGCTCTGAATGCGAATGTTGACATGGACATGATGAGTAATATTTTTCTTGAAGAACTGCCCGGTCTTGTTGAAAAAGGGATTATCAAGGAAGAGCAAATTGATATGGCAGTTGCCCGAATACTCGATATGAAATTTGAGATGGGCTTATTTGAAGATCCGTACAGATACAGCGATTATGAAAGAGAGGCCGAGACTATTATGCGGGAAGATTTTCTTGATTTCGCACTTGAAGTTGCAGAAAAATCGATTGTACTTCTGAAAAATGATGATCTGCTTCCTTTATCCGGGAATCAGAAAAATATTGCTGTTATAGGGCCACTTGGCGACAATCAGTATGATGTGATGGGTTCATGGTCGGCAGCAGGGGAAGCATCTGATAATGTTTCGCTGCTGGAAGGGCTAAGAAATTTTGTAAACCCTGACGTTCAAATATCATTTACACAGGGAGTGCCACTCAGCCTGGATGACAATAATACAGATGGAATTGAAGAAGCAGTTGAGATTGCAAAAACCTCAGATGTGGTGATATTAGCCCTGGGAGAAGGAAGGCATATGAGCGGCGAAGCAGCATCCCGAACCACGCTTACATTACCCGGTGCACAACAAGAACTGCTCGAGGCAATACACGCAACAGGAACACCGGTTGTAATGGTCTTGATGGCTGGCAGACCCCTTGAAATTAACTGGGCACATGAGAATATACCGGCAATAGTGAATGCATTCTATCTGGGAACCCGCACAGGCGATGCAATTGCATCTGTTTTGTATGGCAAGCATAATCCAAGTGGAAAACTTACATTCAGCTGGCCATACACTGTTGGGCAGGTTCCGAATGTGTACTATCAAAAAAAGACAGGCCGCCCAATGGATCCGAATCAGCGATATACGTCCAAATTTATTGATGCTCCGAATGCCCCTCTTTACCCCTTCGGATATGGATTAAGTTATACTAACTTTGAATACGAATATCTTGAATTAGACAAAAATGAAATAAAAAACGACGAAAATCTAACGATTTCAGTCAAAGTTACAAATACAGGTGATGCAGCCGGGCATGAAATTGTACAGTTGTACACCAGAAAAATGGTTGCAAGTGTAACACAGCCTGTTCGGTTACTGCGGGATTTTGAAAAAATTTACCTGGAACCGGGTGAATCTGAAACCGTAATATTTCAGCTTGAAGCAAGCCAGTTAAATTATTTAGATCAACAACTTAATCCAGTACTGGAACCGGGAATAGTTAAAGTATATGTGGGCACAAATGTTGCCCAGACACTTGAAACTGAATTTTTGATTGTTGAATAAGCAAGATTTACTATTTTCAGTGAAATAAAATAGGGCTTGGTAATGTGAAACACGCACTTTCTTTTTAAGCAGTAATAAAAGGTGTTAGAAAGCCCCGGTAAATATAACTGCAGGCACACTTAATTTATGAAAGTTACCCTTAAAGACATCGCGGACGATACCGGATTTGCAATATCTACAATTTCCCGCGTGATGAATGGGTCCGGCCTTATCAGCCCTGATACAAAACAGAAAGTTTTAGATAGTGCCAAAAAACTTGGGTATAAAATTCAGATCAATGGTGATCATAAACCCGGAAAACAGATAAATGTTGCCCTTGTGGCATCCGGGTTTCATGAAGGAGAATTTTACTCAAGTTTCTTTAACGGACTCAACAGAGCTTCTGCAAACAACAATGTCAGGCTTTTTCTAATTGCAGTTCTTAATTACAAAAAAGGCTTAAAAAAGTTAATCAAGGAGCTTTCGAGCAGCTATTACGATGGTTTGGTTTTATTTGTACCTGAACTGCAAAGACCCGATTATGATAAAATTGCTGCAGCAATACCTGCTAAATTTCCGGTTATATCCAACTCATTAGTTGAGGATCCGGTATTCCCCACCGTAACATTCGACAGTTATTCAGGCGGGTATTTGGCGGCGAAACATTTTCAGGAGAGAGGCTACAAAAAAACGGGGATTATTCTGGGGCCTCCAGAACGTTCAGAATCGCGGTTTAGAAAAAATGGTTTTACTGATTACATAAATCATCAAAGTGATACTGAACTTATTTGGGAATTTAAAGGTGATTTTACCTTTGAATCTGGTGTGGAGGCATTTGCAGAATTTCATAGCCTTGATGAAAAACCGGATGCAATTTTTGCCACAAACGATACAATGGCCACGGCTTTTCTTGAGACCGCAAAAAAGTATAATTATAAAATTCCTGATGATGTAGCATTGCTTGGTTATGATGATTTACCACATAATAAATACACATATCCCACGCTCTCATCCGTGCATACGGATTACGAAAAACTCGGAAATGCTACAATCAAATCACTGCTGGATTGCTTATCAGATAAAAACATAAAAGCCAGTCTTTTAACTTTTGTCCCTGTAAGCATATCTCAAAAAGAGTCTTCATAATTTCAGTAAAAAAGCACAACGAATAGGCAGATAATCTGATATCTTTCACTCTTCCTGAAATTTTTTGTTCGTATAAAGATCGTTATCAAACGAAGTGACAAAGCTCGATTTATCTGTAATCATACTTTATCTGCTGTTCATCACGTGGCGCGGTTTTCGTAGCAAAAGGAACTATGAAACCACA
>SLGA01000021.1 GCA_007123985.1 Balneolaceae bacterium
ATTTCTGGATACCCTTTTTAAAGAGAATGGTATCAAGTGGGGCATTACTACAAAACTGTTTTGTGGAAATCGTGATTTTCTTACTGAGGTTATCAACCTTGGTATTGGTGAAGTTCACGATTCTCGAATTAGTAACCTAAGGGTAATTAAGGGGATAGATCCCGAAACGCTTACGATTTACATCAAACCTCCCCCGAAAGATATTGTGCATGATGTGGTGAAATTTGCCGATATCAGCCTTAATACAGAACTTTCAACACTTCATGAACTCTCCGATGAAGCGGCCAGACAGGGAACGATTCATAAGGTAATCATCATGATTGAGATGGGCGATCTGCGGGAAGGGGTGATGCGGGACGATCTTATCAATTTCTATGAAAAAGTGTTTCGCCTGCCGGGAATTGAAGTGGTTGGACTGGGCACAAACCTAAACTGCCTGCACGGTGTAATGCCCGATGGTGATAAGCTGATCCAGCTGGCGCTTTATAAACAGATTATTGAACTGCGGTTCAAAAAGAAAATTCCGCTTGTTTCGGGTGGCACCACGGTTACCATACCGCTTCTTCTCAGAAACCAGCTTCCGGTTGGAGTCAATCATTTCAGAGTTGGTGAGGCTCTCTTTTTTGGGAAGAATCTGTTTACTGACGGAGTTATTGATGGAATGAGCGACGGTGTTCTCGAACTCTATACCCAGATCATCGAGCTGTCTGAAAAGCCGGTTGTTCCAATGGGCGAACTTGGTGTAAATCCACAGGGTAAAACCACAAACATTGCTGAAGAGGATTATGGGAAAACATCATACAGAGCCATAATTGATATCGGTGTACTTGATATTCAGCCGAATTACCTTATTCCTGTAGATGAGGAAATTACCATAACGGATGCCAGCTCCGATATGCTCGTACTTGATGTGGGAAGTAATCCAAAAGGGTATAAGGTGGGAGATATGATCCGCTTTAAATTAAAATATATGGGTGCTCTTGGGTTGATGAGCTCTGATTACATCGAGAAAAGAGTATCAGATTAAGGAATCGTGAGCAAAAAGAAGTTTTCAGCGGTAGTAAACAGCCATCCGGTGATGATTTTTCCGGATGATTATGAAGTATTCAGCTTTTCAATGGGATACGATCCTACAGAAGTGCATCGGTTTATAGAGAGCGGCAAATGCGCAGTTGGCGGTTATCTTGAGCGGCGCAGCAATATGTATCTTGCACCTCAATACCAAAACAAGCGAAATATCCACATGGGTATAGATTTTTGGGCACCGGCTGGCGAACCGGTATATGCCGCATTTCACGGTGAAGTTGCTTACACACGTAACAATTCTGAAGAAGGAAATTACGGCCCTACTGTAGTTTTAAAACAGACAGCGGGAAATAAACTGATCTATGCTCTGTACGGCCATCTATCGGAGGAATCACTTGAGCATGTAAAGCCCGGGCAACTTGTAGAACCCGGAGCTGTTGTGGGTTGGCTGGGCACCCCTGAGGAAAACGGAAACTGGCCTCCACACCTGCACTACCAGTTGAGCTATGATGACCCCGGGGAGGCAGATATGCCTGGTGTAGTATCCCCGGAGGAAGCTGAAAATGCTATTGAGGTTTATCCCGATCCAAGGCAATTTATTGGAAATATTTACCGGGACTAATCTCAGTTTAACAGCGCATTTGCGGCACCTTTGGCGTCGGTTTTTTCAAATGTGAGCAAGAATGTAGTGCCGTTTCCATCAGAGTAGAGTTTCTTTTTGCCTTCAACCTGTTCCGTGAGCAAATCAATCAGTTTCATCCCCATGGTAGAATCTGTATTTTCATCGAAATCCTGAGGTAATCCGATACCGTTATCAGTTATTTTGAGTGTTACAATATTATCCTCTTCTGAAAGGTCCACTTCAATCAGGCCCGATTGAAGGTTCTTAAAACCGTGCTTCAGAATATTGGTAACTACTTCGTTCACAAGCAGGGAGCACGGCACACTTTGATTAATGTTCAACTCAATTGAAGAGAGGTTGTACCGAAGTTCCACATCGGTTTTCTTTTTCATTACATGTACAATTTTGTCGATGAGATTTTTGAGACTTACTGAGAATTTCAGTTTGGAAAAACTTGAAGATTCATAGAGCTGCTCATGAATTTCTGCCATTGATTTTATCCGTAAAACACTCTTAATCAGGCTATCGTAAACTTCTTCGTTTTTACTGTTGAATGCCTGGAGTTCCATTAAACTGGAGACAATGGCAAGGTTATTTTTTACCCTGTGGTGAATTTCTGAAAGCAACATCTCTTTTTCCCGCAGCGATTCTCTTAAATTCGCCTCCTGTTGTTTGGTATCGGTAATATCGTGCGCGATCGATATCCAGTGAGAGCAAGTATCGTTCTTATCAAAAACAGGCAGGTACGATACATTCAACCAAAATGGAGTACCATCTTTTTTATATCGTATAACTTCTTCATTTACGGGGGCAAAATTATTCAGTGACGCAGTAATTTTTGCAATAAGCTCTTTATTTGATTCAGGCCCGTTTAAAACATCAAGGGTAGTACCGATAACTTCTTCGGGCTGATAGCCGGTTAAACGGGTAAAGGCGGGGTTTACGAACAGAATGTTTCTACCGCCCGATTTAGAGGGATTTGCCTCTGTAATAACAACCGAATCATTGGTATTTGTTACTACAGACTCAAGCAATTTAAGCTGCTCCTGTTCTTCCACAAGCTGCGTTATATCCTGCATGGCGCCAATCATTCGAATGGGTTCGCCCTCGTTATCTTTTATCACAAAAGCCCGGTCAAAAATATGCTTATAGGTACCGTTAGCTGCTTTAAAGCGGTACTCAAGCTGAAAGCGATCTTTCCGTTCAGCAATTGCTTCACGAAATTTATGATTCACGTAAATCCTGTCGTCCGGATGAATGAGATGTCGCCACCAGTTTGATACAGAATGAACTTCTGAGCGCTTATATCCAAAAATGCTGTAAATATTTTCATTGTATAGCATTCTGTCGGTTGATAAGTCCATATCCCAGATGGTATCGCTGGTGGCTTTCGATACAATGTCATATCGCTCCAGGCTCTCTTTCAGTATTTTTTCTTGATTAATTTTTTCTGTGATATCTCTCGAATTGGCAACAAATCCCCTGATTGCCGGATTATCGGTTAGGTTGGTAAGTATGGTTTCAAACCAGCGCCAGTCCCCCTCTGCATTGCGAAATCGGAAGGGCTCCACTTCAAAACGCTCCTTAAACTTAGAGTTTTTAAACACATCTTTCATGCGGTCTTTGTCATCGGGATGGATGTATTCGTATACATTTTTACCTATAAACACTTCCGACGGAAACCCGATGATCACTTCTGAATTTGCAGAAACGTAGGTCAGTATAGAGTCTTTATCGAGAATGGCAATCAGGTCGGAGCCTTCCTGCACGAGAGATTTAAATCGTTGCTCGCTAAGGGTTAATTCCCGTTCAGCTTTTAATTGTTCGGTAATGTCATTAACAAGTGCAAGCCGAGCCCGTTTGCCGTGTTGTTCAATCACACTGGTTTTGATCTTCACATCGATCACAGCGCCATTTTTTTTCTGGTGCCGGAATACACCCTCAAAATAAATTTCATCTGAATGGTTGATATCCAGCATCAACTGCTCAAGCTCGGGAATATCTTCCGCCGGGCGGATATCCCTGAGAGTTTGATTTAGAAACTCCTCACGGCTATACCCATAATGTTGAATAGCCGCTTTGTTAACATCGATAAACTCCAGTGTATCGATATCGTACACATAAATAGGCTGCGGGCTTAAGTTGAAAAAATCTCTGTAGGCCTTTTCTGAATTTCTGAGCGAGGAATTTACACGGTTCCGTTCAATGCTGTAGGAGATGCTCTTCCCCAGTACAAAAGGGTTCATCTCATCTTTCAGGAGGTAGTCTGAAATTCCGTATGAGAGTGCCTGCAGCCCGAATGATCGGTTTTCATACCCTGTAAGTACGATAATGGGAATATCACCGGCAATGGAAACCACATCGTGCACAAGAATTTCACCGCGATGATCGGGTAGTGTCAGATCGAGCAGAATAGCATGATAGTGGTGATTTTCTTTTAAATGATTTTTCGCATCCGCGAAAGTTTTGGCCTGCAGAATATTCGGATGTTCAAGTTCTTCTGTTAAATACTCTTCAATTAGTAAGTAATCGCCGGGGTTATCTTCAATTACTAAAATATTGAGATTCTTCAGAAGATTTTTCATCCCTATCACCTCAAATTACCGGTGTTATTAGGTAGTTCGGCCACTTTAATCCAAAAGTTCTCGATGGATTCAATAACGGAAGTGAATGTGTGAATATCTCCCGGTTTTACGATGTAGCAATTTGAATAACTGTTGTACGATTTTTTGATGTCACGTTCGTCTGATGAGGTTGAGAGTACCACAACGGGAATTTCTTTTAAATCCGGGTTTTGCTTAACCCGGTTCAGCACTTCGTGCCCGTTCAGTTTTGGCAGATTTATGTCAAGTAAGATCAAGTCGGGACGTATGGCATTGGTATAACTGCCATTTTTGGTAAGGTACTGTATGGCCTCCCAACCATCGCGGGTTACAGAAAGTGTGTGATTGAGCCCCGCTTCGATCAGCGCTTCAGTAGTCAGTAAAATGTCGCCCTCATTATCTTCTACAAGAAGTATATGTATAGTGCTCATATCGATGCAGTTTTTTAAGTTGTTGAAAACTTGATAAAAAATGTGCTGCCTGCACCCGGCTCAGATGTTGTAAAAATAGATCCGTTGTGCCTTTCGACTATTTTTCTGCAGATTGCCAGACCAATACCTGTTCCAGGGTATTTTTCCTGACTGTTCAGGCGCTTAAAAATGTCGAATACTTCATCGAGCTTGTTATGTTCGATTCCTATTCCATTATCTTTAACCCATATTGTGTGGTGTATGTCTTTGCTTTCACTACCTATACTAATAACAGGATTTTGATTGTCTTTTCTAAATTTAATTGCATTGCTGATGAGGTTCTGGAAGACGCGATTCATTTCATTTTCAGAAGCTTGTATAACCGGTAATTTATCTGAAATCTCTATGGTTGCTCTGCTTTCTTCTATCTGGGCATGTAGATTTTTTAAGGCTATTTGTACAATATCATTCAGGGAAATGGTGCTAAATTGGGTGTGATATCGGCCCACTCGCGAGAATTCAAGAAGATCTTCGATGAGGTTCTGCATTCGAGAGGCACCATCAACGGCGAAGTGGATGTATTGATTGGCTTTGTCATCCAATTTGTTCTTGTACTTTATTTCGAGTAAACCAAGAAAGCTCTTAACCATTCGTAATGGTTCTTTAAGATCGTGCGATGCACTGTAAGCAAAATCTTCGAGCTCTTCATTCTTGGCTTTTAGCAAGGCCATAGATTGCTCAAGTCTCTTCTGTTTCTCTTCGAGGCTCTGTGTTAAATTCTCCTGATTTACTATAGCCAGCTGCAAACCGTTAAACAATTTAGGTATCAAAAGTGCTGCTACAATATTCAGAAATAGAAAATTTGCAGTAACTGCTGTCCAGGTGTCAACCGAATATTGCTCAACAACAGCACTGCTGCCCCAGTCGAAGTAGATAACAACTCCAAATAAAACGCAGATTAGAAAATTTACAGCAACAGAAAAGATTGCGAAGCGATAATCGAATATTAAGATAATAAAGACGGAAAGTGCCAGTAAATAGAGCAAACCCGGTCCAAAAAGCCCAAGCTGGTAGAGAAGAGTAATAGAAACTGCATAAAGAGAGACAGTAAACAGAACTTTTCGCACAAATACAGGCATTCCGGGTAAAAAGGCGGCACACAAAACACCGATAACAGCTGCAATATCAACAATAATAAGAGCAAACAGATTTGAACTGTACGCTACCATAACACCAGGAACAAGTGCCAGCAGGGCAAGTGGTATGATGAATGCAAGTGTGGCAGAAAACAGTGAGTTTCTCCAATACTCAAGGTTATTGTGGCTATCCCCGGAGTTGAGACAATGTTGGTCTATTTTACCACGATATTTTTGCCAGACAGACATGGTTCGACTTCAATTTAGTAGTGATTTACCCAAATAACAGATTATGAGTGTAATGTTTTTCGGGAACAGATCAGGATAATTTTTTTAATGTAAAATGAAATGAGCTGCCTTTTCCTTCTTTTGAATCCACCCAGATGGAACCTTCATGGTTCTCTACAATTTTTTTAGCGATGGCTAAGCCGATTCCGGTGCCTGCATATTCGTTCTGAGTATGCAGTCTCTGGAATATAGTAAAGATGTTTTCACGGTATTGTTCAGCGATGCCGATGCCATTATCCTTTATAGTAAAATGCCACTTTTCGGAAAACTCTTTGAACGTCACTGCTATTTTTGGTGGTACCCCGGGTACCCGATATTTGAGAGCATTATTAATGATATTTTGGAAGAGTTGTTGAATGGGAGTTTCCGCACCACGAATAATCGGTAATTCGCTCCAGGTAATTTCTGCACCTGCTTCTTTAATTGAGGTATGCTCAAGTATAGTTATTTCTTTGAGCAATTGGTTCAGGTCAATATCTGTAAGCATCTGGTTTTTTTTGCCGACTCTTGAATAATCCAGTAAATCAAGAATAATCTGTCTCATGCGTTTTGAACCATCAACCGCAAAATAGATGTACTGCCTGGCTTTGTCATCCAGCTGATCGCTGTATTTTTTTTCAAGCTGAGTTAGAAAACTGTTCACCATTCTAAGAGGTTCCTGGAGGTCGTGCGATGCCACATATGCAAACTGTTCCAGTTCGGCATTCGAAATAGCCAGTTCCCGGGCATGTTTTTCAAGTTCGCTGTTTGCCTGAATCAATTTTTCTTCGGCCTCTTTTTCGCTGGTTACATCAATTACCGTGGAAATCATCAGGTTTTGATCGTATAGCGGTATATTTTTTGCGTTTACAATTCGTTTCTCACCTTTTTTGGTGGTTATTTCAACGGAATTCCACTGCATGCGGTTCGGATCACCGCTTTCCATATCTGCTATTATTTTAGATTTTATCTCTTCTCGGTATTCCGGGTCAGGGTAAACATTATTGAAAAAGCAGTCGATATTTGTAATTTCATCCGCCGGCCAGCCATAAATTTCTGTAAACTGTTTATTAAAGATGGTTGCTTCTCCCGAATCAATCGAATTAACGGCAATACCAATTGGCAGGTTATTGAGTGTAGTTTCGATAAATTTGCTGCGTTTCTCCAGTTCAATCGCAGATATTTTCTTTTCAGTTATATCCTGAATACTGCCAATAATTTTCGAGCATTTGTCATCTTTAAACTCTGCCTCCGCTATGCATCGAACCCATTTTTCCTGTCCCGACTCTGTGTTCAATAACAGCTCCAGTTCAAACGATTTACCCACATCTATAGCATTGTAGATCGCGTCCTGTAATTGTTGTCTGCTTTCCGGTTGGAAATAGTTGAAGCAACTATCAAGTTTTGGATTATAATCACTATCCACGCCAAAAATGGAGTTGGTTACATCCGACCAATAGATCTGTTTGCCATTAAGCACATCAATTTCCCAGCTGCCCACTTTTGCAATGGACTGTGTTGCAGCAAGCTTTTTATAGGTAGAGAGTAGTTCCTCTTCAAAAGATTTGCGCTCAGATATATTCGTTAATGAACCCACAATACCTACAACCTTATCATCTTTTGTTACAGGGGCTTCATTTACCTCGGCCCAGATTATGGATCCGTCTTTTCGTTTTAGCTGAATATCGTAGGGGCGTTGTGGTTTGCCTGTTTCGAGAGCTTTCAGTGTATTTAAATATCCAAGTTCATTTTGGGGATGATCTGTGATAAAATCGGTCCAGCGCCGCATGGCATCTTCGGGTTTATATCCCAAAAATTCCACGGATTGCGGACTCAGATAGCTCAAAATTCCATCCGTATCGTGGCTGTAAAACAGGTTGGTACTGTGCTCTATAATATCCCTTAGTTTTTGTTCCGTTTCTTTGAGACGTAACTGAGCTGTTTTTCTTTTTGTGATATCCTGAGTATTACCAAAAAACTTTGAAAGTACACCATTCTTAAACTCGGGAATACCAACAACACGCACCCATTTCACGTTATTCTTTGCGGTTTTTATCTTGATTTCTACATCAAACGGCTGTTTGTTTTCAATCGCCTTTTTTGTTGCTGTTTCTACTCGATCTCGCTGAGCATCATCAAAACAGAAGCTTAGTGATGATGTTTGTTCCGGTTCATAAGCCTGATCAACATCATAAATCTCCTTAACATAGGGCGACCAGTACGTTTGATTACTGGTTACATCCAGACTCCAGTTGCCGATTTTGGCAATTTTATAGGCTTGTTTAAGTTGGTTTTCGAGCTCTTTACGTTGTGTAATATCAAGCATTAAACCGCGCAGTGATATCGGTTTGCCGTTCTTCGTAATCACGGTAACAACATCCCGAAGCCATATATAGGTACCGTCTGCTTTCAGCATTCTGTATTCAAAAGCATGGTTACGGCCAACAGTTGTTTCCCGATGGCAATAGTTTAATGCAAGATCTCTGTCTTCGGGATGTATTTTGCTACTCCAGAAATCTTTTTCTCCAACCCACTCCTCAGGTTTGTAACCAAGAATATCGGCGGATTGAGGAGAGACATAGGTGAATACAAAATCATCGGCATTGGCTTCCCAAAAAATACCGTCAATGGTTTGAATGATCTCCTCAAGCCGCACTTTGGTTTCTTGTACTTCCGCAAAGGCCTCAACCCTTTCAGTAACATCGCGGAAGTTATCTACAATACCCCCGATTGCCGGGTTATTGAGCATATTTGTGAGCGTACCTTCAAGCCACCTGTACGAACCATTTTTATGTTGCATACGAACGGGTTTTACAATGATGGACATCCCGGGGTTTTCAAGGCTGGTCTTAATGTATTTCTGCAGATCTGAAAGATCATCGGGGTGGATGGCATCAAGCAGGTCGGCTTGCATAATTTCTTCACTTGTGTAGCCCAGAATGTGCTCTATAGAAGGTGTTGCATAGATTGGATTGATGTCTTTGTCGTAAATAAAAATGGCATCACTGCTGTTCTCAACAAGATTTTTAAACCGGTTCTCTGAATATTCAAGATCCCTTTTTTGGATTACGTGTTCGGTTACATTTTTGACGACATGAATTATTCGGGTTACGGTTCCTGTGTTATCTTTTACAGGAATATTTGACGGTTCGTAGAATTGACTTAGTAATTCTCCGGTTTTATGATGTCTGTAGATGTAGTTCTGAACACCGAGGCAATCACTTTTACCTGAAGCAGTTACATGCTTCAGAGAGTTAAGCATATTCATACCGTGTGGGGTGCTGGAATCATCAGGTTTGAACGGGAACACGTCAAAAAATGATTTTCCAATCAGATCTTTTGGATTACCCTCAACAATTGAGCTGAAATGCTCGTTGGCATCTGCAATGGTAAAAACCGGGGCATCCAGCTCCAATATTAGTGCAGGTACAGGCAGCAGATTAAAAATTGAGCTGTACATTTCTGATGAGTTCATATCCCTGCTTAGTTGATTACAAGTAGCAGTTTTTACGCTACGTAACGATTAAGTTAAACAATTCTCGTTTCAAAAATTATTCACAACGAATTTTTGTAAAGATATTTATAAATAATAAAGGAGCAAGCAGTCTTAATATTTCTCAATTTGTATTCAACACTTTCTGCAATTCAAGCCGAAAAAAGATAGTTTTCTGGGGACTAAAACGGAACGATCGAATGAATAAGCTTTTAAAACTGAGGCATACACTACACGCAAACCCGGAGTTGTCGGGCAATGAGTACGAAACGGCCGGCAGAATAACAGATGAGCTTGCAAGGTATAAGCCAGACGATATTGTCGATAATCTTGGAGGTGCGGGTGTAATGGCTGTATTTAAAGGAGCTGGCTCAACGGCTGATAAACATCTGCTGTTCCGGGCAGAGCTGGATGCAATTGCGGTAGAAGAGGAAACGGGTGCATCTTACGCATCAAAAAATAGTGGGGTTATGCACGCCTGCGGCCACGACGGACACATGACTATAATAAGCGGTCTAGCCGGGCAGATCAGTAAAAACCGGCCGGAAAATGTGAATATCTATCTCCTGTTTCAGCCTGCCGAGGAGACCGGACAAGGTGCATCGGCTGTGATGGGTGATGAACGTTTCAGCAGTATCAATTTTGACCATGCTTTCGCGCTACATAATCTTCCCGGTTTTGATGAAAATAAAATCTATGTGAAAAGCGGCGCGTTTGCATCTGCATCAGCCGGGGTGGAAATTTCCCTTAAAGGCGCTTACAGCCATGCGGCCTATCCAGAGCAGGGAGTAAATCCGGCCGAAACAGTAGCCGCACTCATTCAGAAAATCGAGCAGAAACTGAAACCCTTTAAAGAGGCTGCAAATTTAAATAAAGCTGTTTGCACTTTTATTAAAATGGGTGAGCCCGCATTTGGGATTAGTCCCGGTTCAGCCAGGCTTGGGTACACAATACGTTCTGCAACAGATGATAGCCTTCAGGAAGGGATTGAAACCATCAAACAAGTCTTTGAAAAGGGTAAAAAACGGTTCCGCGGTGATGCAGTACTACGAATAGTGGAACCGTTCAAGGCAACTGTGAACAGTAAAAACGGAGTGGATATCCTAAAAAAGGCAGCTCAAAGATGCAATGTGCCTGTAACAGATCTGGATGATGCGTTTCCATGGAGTGAAGATTTTGGGGAGTTCAGAAATGTGTGCCCTATTACCATTTTTGGTTTGGGTGCCGGTATACATCACCCGCCGCTTCACTCCGAGAGGTACGATTTTAATGATTCTCTCATCGAAACCGGAATTCAACTTTTTTCAGCCCTTATTAAGGAGTACTCGTCTTGATATTGATGCTGTAAATTGAACAGATTTCCGGAAACCATTACAATATCACTCAGAAAGGCTCTATTTTATATCAACATTTTGAAATTGAGTACTCTATGAAATCAAGATTTTTACAACCTTCATACATCGAATTAGACAGATCTGCTCTCATTAACAATATTCTTTTTTTGAGAGAGAGAGCTTCGAATGGAGTGAGGTTATCTTCCGTAATTAAAGGGAATGCGTACGGCCATGGTATTTCAGCATTTTTACCGGTAGCAGAAGAGGCCGGAATTGATCATTTTTCGGTTTTTAGTGCAAATGAAGCCGAGGCGGCTGTGCGATTTAAAAACAATCCCGATACTAATGTGATGATTATGGGCATGATTCGGGATGAGGAGCTGGAATGGGCAATAGAAAAAGGTGTTGAATTTTATCTATTTGAAACGGAGCGTTTGGAAAAGACCGCTGAAATTGCTCGAAAAACAGGTAAACGCGCGTTGGTACATCTGCAAATAGAAACCGGTATGAACCGAACCGGATTTGATGAAAATGAGTGGGAGGCGCTCTTCAGGTTTATAAAAAATAACAGAGAACAGATCGGGGTTTGCGGAATCTGTACGCACTTTGCCGGAGCAGAGAGTGTAGCCAATTTTTACCGGATTCAAAATCAGGAAAAAAAATTACGAAAAGCCGTGGCTTTAGCTGAAAAATATATCGATCTGCCCGCAATTCACGCCTCCAGTTCAGCTGCTTATTTAACGTATCCTGAAAAGCATTTCGATATGGCCAGAATTGGCATTGCACAATATGGCTTCTGGCCCAGCCGTGAAACGTATATGTATCACATGAAATCGGAAAAACTTGAACAGGGATCGGACCCTCTGAAACGGGTTCTCACGTGGAAAAGTGAAATAATGAGCCTCAAGAACGTTGAGAGCGGCGAATTTATCGGGTACGGTAACGTGTATCTGGCAGGTCGAAATATGAAAATTGCAACCGTTCCAATAGGATATACACACGGTTTCGGCCGAAACCTGACCAATTCGGGTTATGTTCTGATTAATGGAGAACGCTGCGGGGTAGTAGGGCTGGTAAATATGAATATGATTACCATCAATGTATCGAACCTTGAGAATGTAAAAAAAGGGGATGAAGTAGTACTTATTGGCCGGCAGGGTGATGACGAAATTACGGTAGCTTCATTTGGAGAGATGACCAATAACCTGAATTACGAAGTACTGACACGGCTCCCCTCAACCATTCCGAGAATTGTTTGTTAAAAGTGCCCAAAAATGGGTTTATTTTGGTTCTATGGTTAATTGAAAACTCTTTTAAATAAAGAATAGCACATACATCTTGTTCGTGCTATCCTTCTATGTGCTTCCATTTTCAACAGGAAATTCCCATCAGGGAATGTTCAATCTCAATGATGTGGTTATGGATGAACTGAACCAAAAGCCAATTTCGATCAATGAATAGTCTTGCCTGCTTACAAAGTACCTTTTTAGCAACATTCATTATGTGGATCGTTTTAGCCGATGTGGCAGATGGCAGGCAAACACAAATTCCTCATGATCAATACATGGAGGCGATCAACCTCAAAGATGATCACTTTGTAATGCAGAATATTTTACTGTACGGGCTTCAGGTAAATGAACCGGGCAGAACGGTGGAATATTATCAGCAGAATGCTTCGTTTTTCTCGATGATATTGCTGCTGAGCGGTGTAACACCGCGCCATTACTATCTGCTTGATGATGCCGGTATTGATGTTATTCATGCCATTACATCAGACAATCGCCCGTTCATTGAGCAGTCGCTACTTGCTGATCTTGTTGTTCTGGGAACGGTGACCGACCTGAACCCCGATGACTCCCCTAATGATGGATTTGCATACACTGCAACGATTGCAATTGATAAGTTGCTTAAAGGCGCAGCCCCATCCGATACGGTTTACATCAGGCAGAGAAGCAGTGCCGTTCGTACGGGCAGCGGATCTCAACTAAATGTGGGCGGCAACTATCTCTTTTTGTTGTCAAGCGGAGTGTATGGGTATCAAACGGCCGGTTACAGATTAAACAGGCGGGGTGAGGTTGATGCGGTTGCTCCTGCTCTTGGTGATGAACGTACGTTTGTTATATACAGGTTGTATCCATTCCAAAACGGTGAAATTATTCCGGCAACCTACCCATTCGAGGAGATATCAGCCCAGCTTCAAAAAGCGGACCGGATCATCCATGGTAAGTAAAAAATTATTACCTGAGTAATAGAGGAATAATCACATCGTTTTTTCATTGTAGTTACCGAAAACATGCTCTTTCTGTTCTCAATATATTTTTGTACATATGTTTTAACAAACCCCGTCCAAAGGGGTATTTCATCAGAAAAAACCGGTTACTGATTTGTGATCCATGATCTTTGTTAACACCATCTTTTCATTTCTTCTGTTGTTTGCCGTTGAGGCTCATAATGATACACTGCACCGGTTTGATGATCCGGATCTATATCAGCTTGGATTAGAAGAGATGGAAGCCGGTAATTTTGAACGTACCGCCGAACTGTGGATTGAACACGCACTGAATGCTGATTCCCCTGAATATGCAATTGGCTACGAATTGATCAAGCATGTTACGCAACACAAATTGCGATAGTATTATGAGCAGGCGAGCGAAATTTACCTGAGAGGCCTTGGGGCAGGTCAGCTATCAAATATGGACAAAGAGCTGCTTCATAATGAACTCATCTACATGGAAGGCATGCTTGGCCAGCGTGAAAGAAGGCGTTTCCGAAATATGATTGATGATGGCAACACGGAAATACTGGATTTTTTTCGCAACTATTGGGAGGCACGAAATCTTACTCCTTCCGATGCCTACAACGAACGCCTGCTGGAACATTGGGAAAGAATTAACTTTGCGCTGGAAAACTACAACACATCCCCGAATATTCTGTTCGACGACCGCGGAAAAACATATATCCGTTTAGGTGAACCAAACAGAACAAGGTCCGGAGTGTTTATGTACAATCCCGGTTTTGCTAACTACATCATATCCACCCGAATGGATGATGGCCGGGGACAGGGCAGCGGGCTCGAAAATGCAATCAATACAACAACCTATCTCAATACACTCTACCAGGTTCGTGCATATCACGAATACCCAAGTTTTGAAGTGTGGGTATATACCGAACTTACGGATGAGCCCGACAACGTGGTCTTTATATTTGGTAACAATCATGGTGGAGCCGTAATGACGGAAAAACAGTCTGTGGATGATTTTGTGCCATCTGCAGCGTATAGCATTACAGATCGAAATAACCCGGTTAGTATGGGTATAGGAGGGGGAGAGCCAGCAACAGGTGCAGGGCTTTCGAACAGCCGGGATGGAGATTCTGATGTGGCACTGCAGGATCTAAACACAGGTATTGGCAATTCGGAACGCATTACACCGGCACTGGTTTTGCAGTTTATGTATTACAGACAGCTGGCAAGCCTGGATGTGTTTTTCAGTGATCG
>SLGA01000289.1 GCA_007123985.1 Balneolaceae bacterium
AACCTGCTTTTCATAAAATTACCCCCCGGGCTATTCGTGTATGGCAGTTCGGAAATTTTGTTGGCAATCTATTTTTCTTTGCCATTCCTGCAGCATATGCGGCCGTTTTTGGACTCAATGATTTCCATTTTTGGGTTGTTACAACAGCAACCGTCTTTATTTTCATCACATGGATGCTCTCCATTTTTTTGATGCCGTATCTTACCTGGAAAAACTGGCGATATGCCATCAATGAGAAAGAGATTGATCTAAAACGCGGTGTTCTCTTCAAAACCCGAACACTTATACCACTAAGTCGTGTACAGCATGTGGATACCCGGCAGGGACCGCTACTTAGATGGTACAATCTTTCTACTGTAACCATATCCACTGCAGCAACTACTCACGAAATCCCCGGTCTGGATGCACAACTTGCAGACAGAGTTCGCCGGCAAATTTCAACCTATGCACGCCTTGCAGAAGACGATGTCTGATTTTGAACGACAACACCCCATTGCTGCTGTAAGCCGTGCACTCGGATTAATTCGGGGCAACTTCATCACCATTCTGATTTTTCTCTTTGTAGGTGCACAAAGTGATAATTTCCCTTTTTTATGGTGGATTGGAGGAGGCTTTGGTATTCTTCTGGTTCTTGGTGTAGCCAACTGGTGGCGATTTCTCTACAAAATTGAAGATGGCACCCTACACATCAAAAGCGGCATATTTGTGAGAAAGGATCTCTACCTCACCAAAGATCGCATCCAGGTAATCGATATCACCTCTGGACTGCTCCAGAGAATGTTTGGGCTTGTACGGCTCGATATTCAAACAGCAGGATCGAGTTCGCGCCAGGCCGCTATTGACGCTATTACCCGGGATAAGGCCACTGAAGTGAACCGCATGTTAAGGGAAGCAGGTACTGTACATTCGGAGGGTAGCACTGATGAAACAGAATTTATTGATTCAGCTTCACCTGAACAGCCACCCGGAAAAATTATAAAACTACCCGCAAAAGAACTGATTATTGCAGCCTCAACCTCCGGTAGTTTTGGTATTGCCCTCTCCATTATTGCCACCGTTTTTTCACAGATTGAACCGCTCATTTCGGAATCCGAGATGTTTGAATATCTGTTTGGGCTGCTCCCTTCACAAACTGATACGATCATGATTATTACCGTGATAGCCGTTTTTGTGGTATTTGCCTGGCTGCTTTCCTTTTTCAGTACACTCTTTACCTACGGCAATTTTCAGCTCGACGTAAAAGAGAAAGAGGTTGTGGTTTCTCGCGGTATTTTTGAAAAAAAACGCATCACCGTTCCCTTTAACCGTATTCAGGCAATTCATATCACAGAGGGTATCATAAGGCAACCACTGGGGTACGCATCCGTTCACCTGGAGAGTGCCGGTTACGGAGACGATAAAGGAACCGGGTCGATTGTTCTCTACCCGCTCATTCGGATCAGTAATCTTAAAAACTTAATGAGTGATGTGCTCCCCGAATATCAAAAAGTGTTCGAAGGAACTTGCCCGCCATCCCGCTCGGCACGGCGCTACATTTTCAGATCCTCTTTTCTGGTGACAGCCGTAACCGCAGTTCTTTACTGGCAACTGGCATTTAATATCTGGATTTGGCTTCTGCCCGTTATTTCACTTTTTTGGGGCTGGAAAAAATATAAAGACGCTGCTCTTGGCTGGAGTGATGATATGTTTTTGCTAAGAAACAGAAGGCTCTCCAAATCTACCGCATTCATCAAAAAGAAACGGGTGCAGGATGCAACCATGATTCAAAGTCCGTTTCAAAAACTTCGCAATCTCGCTTCCATTCAGATATACGTAGCTTCAGGTGATCGCGGAAAATCGTTTCAGGTTCGTGATCTTGAAGTTGAGGATGCCGCAATCCTTTTGCAACATCTTCGGAAAAATGGAAGTACCGCAGAAAACCAGCCTCCTGAGGATGTGGAAACCAAACAAAATCATTTGCCGGGTTGGGATTAAAATCACCCATTTAAATGGAATTTAAACCGATAAATAGCACAGCGATGAGACCTTATATACTTGCAGAAAATAACTGGAAAAACATTAAAGAACAGCCGATTGAACTGGCCGTTTTACCGTGGGGTGCCACCGAAGCACACAACTATCATCTCCCATACGCCACGGATAACTATCAGGTTGAGGCCATCGCTGCTGAATCGGCTAAACTTGCATGGGAAGACGGAGCAAAAGTGATCGTTTTACCCGTGATTCCCTTTGGTGTAAACACAGGACAGGCCGATATTCGCCTTGATTTAAACCTCAATCCAAGTACACAGCTCATTATTCTAAGAGATTTAATTACCGTACTTGACAGACAAGGCATAAAAAAACTACTGATTTTGAATGGCCATGGCGGGAATAATTTTAAACCACTGCTGCGCGAGTTGGGTCTCGAATTTCCTGAGATGTTTTTATCACTTTGTAATTGGTTTGGAGTACCTGATAAAAGAGAAATTTTTGAGGAGGAAGGAGACCATGCCGATGAAATGGAAACCAGCCTGATGCTCTATCTGCGAGCTGATCTTGTTCAGCCGCTTGAAGAAGCAGGTGACGGCACTGAGAAAAAATCGGTAATTACCGGAATCCGAGAAGGCTGGGCCTGGGCAGAACGTCAGTGGTCTATGGTTTCGGTGGACACAGGAATTGGGAATCCGAAGAAATCAACAATGGAGAAAGGCAAAACGGTATTTAAGGAGGTAACTCAAAAAATTGCACATCTGATGGGTCAACTTGCAGATCTGGATGTTAACCATCGGTATAAATAGAACTTAAAAGATACTATTAAAAAGACAGCCCAAACATCAGCGCCACAGAATTGCTCCTGAAAAGTCCCGGGAATTCCGGAATCGAATCACTGAAGTCTCTGTCATAACGCAGCTCCAGTTTCCATTGAAATCCATCCCTGCCGCCATGTTTTATTCCGGCTGAGAGAATACTGCCAATCACAAACTGCTCCATTAAATCGGCTGTTTCGTCGGGTACAGTAACCTCACTGAACTCAAACTCTCCGGGCTTTCGATCTGCAAGAAAATCAAACCGTGGGCCTGCTCCAAAATACGGTCGCCAGTGAGTTTTTGAGAGATGTACATTGATTTGCGGTGAAATTGTAAAATAGCTTAGACGGGTTCTTGCTTTTCGCTCTCCAATTAACTCCCCGGTATATGTAGTTTCATTTTGAACTCTTTGAAATCCTCTCTGATTTAATCCGAGATCGAGAATGGCCGATATCCTGCCGGAGAACTGTACCTCAGAGAAAAAAGCTACATTTACACCTAAAACACTCTCACTCTCAGCGGGATCATCACTGATCCAGGATGAGTTTAACCCACCTTTTAGGCCAAATTTAACATCCTGAGCCAGCAAATCGACCGAACTCAGCATTAATAAGAGAAGAATTGAAACCGGTACTCTGGATTTTGACATCATTCAGTCAATATGGTCATTTACTATTATGATCTGCTTGAAGATGATGAAATAAACCGGTGATCGAAAATCAAGAACTTGGATTTCGCCATTTTCATCAAACCGGATAAACGTTACTGTCAGCCACCGGCTCCTGCCCTTCCGCGTACGCTTCAATCGGCAGACAACTGCAAACCAGATTGCGGTCGCCATAGGCATCATCCACGCGGCTTACGGCCGGCCAGAACTTATTAAACCTTAATTGCGGAACGGGGAAAACAGCTTCTTCGCGGGTATAGGGCCTGTCCCACTCTTCTGCCATCACAACGCGCATGGTGTGCGGTGCGTGCTTCAATACATTGCTTTCATGGTCAGCCTTGCCCTCTTCAATGGCACGAATTTCGTTGCGGATCCCGATCATAGCATCGCAGAACCGGTCAAGCTCCTCTTTTGATTCGCTTTCAGTTGGTTCAATCATCAGCGTGCCGGGAACCGGGAACGACATGGTTGGCGCATGAAAGCCGTAATCCATCAGCCGCTTGGCAACATCGGTTGCTTCGATGCCGGCGCTCTGTTTAAAACCGCGAAGGTCCACAATAAATTCGTGTGCTGTTCTCCCGCCGCGTCCGG
>SLGA01000105.1 GCA_007123985.1 Balneolaceae bacterium
ACCTGGTGATGAGCTGGATTTAATCTGGTATTTCAACGAAATAGAGGATCTTTCTGAATTGGTTCCACTTGTGATGCAAAGGGTAGAAGTAGAGCCAAAAATCAGTGATCAGAGAGTTCCGGACCGGGGGTCCGTTATTATCACCGAAATTATGCCTCCATTTTCTATAGATGGAACTACTTTTGAGTATATAGAACTTTACAATCCCACAAATTCAGCGGTATCACTGAAAGGTATCGAAATCAGGAGCTCTGCCGGTTCACATGTTATTCAGAGAGATGTTTATCTGGATCCTTATCAATTACTTGTTGTTTCGAATATCGATATATCCAATCTGCCTGCTGTTAACAATAACTATATCTATACAGGTTCAATACTACCAGAAGGCAGCGGACGTATTGAACTGCTTTTTAACTCAAATGTTGTAGCAAACGCAACATTTAACAACACGGAACCCGGCACATCATTACGGCTGGACAGGGTGATAAATGCTTATGATGGTTATTCAAGTATGAGGCATTTTGAACCATCTGATCAGATTATTTTCGGAGAAATTTATGGAAACCCCGGAGAGCTTTCAGGGACAGTGGCTCTGTACAGTAAAACCATTGAAGAATCTGGTTGGCATTTGATCTCCATACCCGGTTTTTTTAATGAAAGATTAAGCAGAAATCGGGGTGTGGTATTCTATGAAATCAATGGTAAACAAATTCAACCGGATGAGATCACCCCTTTTGAACCGGTATTTTTCTACAAACAAGGAAGTGAGCCTTTTACCATTTTTGCTGAAGAGGACGTCCGGCTTAGGCATTCTTCTTCGGATAATCCCGTATTTAATTATCCGGAATTAAATCTAACCTCAGTTCAATCACGGGACGCCATTGATATAAACTCTCCAATGGTAACACTATGGGATTCAAATATAAGCGGATTTTCTCTACAATTTGTTGATGATATTAAAAAAGACCTTTGGACTCCTGTTTTCATAAATAGAGAAGCTTTTGAGGTCACTGCCGCGGGTAATAATACAGCAAGCAGGTATTCGTTAAGCAGATATATCTCTTTTACATTATCCGAGGGTAGCAGCAGCCAGAAGCGCAGGCTTGATGATACGGTGCTTGGATTTATGGAACATGCATCCGGTAGAGATCCAGTTCGTTACGATCTGCCAAAACTGAACTCAGTTTTGCCATTATCGGAACCTGAGGGGGCAAATAGTCTGTTTATTAGTTTAGATGATTCTGGTTTTCGCAGCAATTCATTTGCTCATCTTCCTTACAATCCTACTCAGAATTACAGGATTGGTCTTGGAATTGATTTGGTGATGCAGTCTTCTAATATGGTTATTGAATGGGATATGAATGATCAGATTCCTGAAGAATGGACTCTACTGCTGGAGGATACACAGACAGGTATTATTACAGACATGCGTGAAGAGAATTCTTTCAGGTTCAGGAGTAGCGGTCGGGAACTTGATATATCCTCAAACAGAGATCTGCAAGAAACTGAAATCTCTGTTTTAAATAATCTTGATAACAATCGATTTTATATAAAAATTGAACCGTTTGAAGAAATTGCAGAGCAAGAAGAAACACTTGAAACACCTGGAAATATTGAGTTGAGGCCGAACTATCCGAACCCGTTCAATCCCTCAACAAATATTAGCTTCTATTTGCCGGAGGAGCGCCCTGTTCGTCTTGGTATATATAACATTGTAGGCCAGCAAGTAGCCCTTCTTGTAGACGATACTATTCAGCCTGGAGAGCATTCTGTTGTGTGGAATGCAATGAATAATCCAAGTGGAATTTATATTGTACAGCTTGAAACAGGAAATAGAACGCTCACACGAAAAATTACTTTGATTAAGTAGAATCCAATTAATTTAACAGTTAACTAACGAAAAATAGTTTTATCAAGTCATGCAGTTTAAGACAGCTATGGATACAGATGTGCCGGAAATAGGTCTCGGTACTCACAGATTATATGGTAAAGAGTGTAAACAAACCGTAATAGAGGCAATAGATATTGGATACCGCCATATTGATACAGCCCAAATCTATAAAAATGAAAAAGAAGTTGGAGACGCTATCTACTCTTCCGGTATTGACAGGGAAGAAATATTCTTAACGACAAAAATTTGGCATACTAATCTTGATCATGATGATGTGCTGCAGTCCGTTGAAGAGAGCCTGAAATTGTTAAGGGTACCCTATGTGGATCTCTTGTTGATCCACTGGCCCAATCAACAATTCTCACTTCAACAAACACTTGAAGCGATGTTGGTTCTTCGGGATCAGGGTAAGGCACTAAATATCGGAGTAAGTAATTTTCCGCTCTCAATGGCAAAAACAGTGATTGAAGACCTCATGATTCCTATTTTTACGAATCAGGTGGAATTTCATCCTTTTCTCGAACAATTCAACTTGCTTGATTATAGCTACGAAAACGATTTTCTAATCACAGCGTATAGCCCGTTGGCCCAAGGGAAAGTAATTGATAATGAGGTTCTCAAAAATATTGGCAATGAGTATGGGAAATCTCCATCACAGATTGCATTAAGGTGGCTGATTGAGCAGGAGAATGTTATTGCCATTCCCAAAGCATCATCGAGAGAACATTTAGCAGAAAATATTGACATCTATGATTTTGAGCTATCTGACGAACATTTCGAACTGATAGACTCACTCGACAAAACAATGAGATTAGTTAACCCTTCATTTGCCCCTGCCTGGGATTAGCCAATAAGGAACGATCTAGTCTGATTACAACTTATTTAGCATAGAAAGTAAGCAAATCCAATTGTTTACATTATCTAAAAACTAAAAAGATAATTTAAATGCTAAATACATCAGACTACTTTATTCTTTCGGCAGCAATTATTTCTATGATTTTGTCCATTGTATTGTGGTTTACAATCGACCAAAATGCAGGACTTTTTGTAGGTATATGGGTGCCATCCATTCTTGGTTTTGGAGCCTATTTTAAAATTCTGAAGTATGGGAGCCGATCATGAATGTTCCTTTTATATTTACCTCCGGTATCATTGTTGTAATTATATTTTTGATAGGGCTGATTTACACTTTCAAAGAATTTAAAACAATGCAGAATAACCCCGAAAAATACCGAAGAGATCGCTCTGATGATCCAAAAATTGTAAAATAGACATTTACTTCCATTTGGAAAGTGCAATTGCCAGTTCTTTTCCACCCTTTTCTTTTTTGATGGAATGTGTAATTGTAATTACATCAGACTCTTCTGAAATATCATAGGTTAGAAAGATTTGATCTAAACTTTTGGCCTCAGCCATGAACTGTATCCGGAAATCGTAGCACATTTTACCATCCAGTAGTTCGGTATTCATGTAACCCGTAAGCCATTCAATATAAGCAACATTGTTCGGATGATTGTTCATATCCATATTGAACGCACCAACAGTTGTTATGAATAGATCTGAGTTACTTTGGGGTGCATGCAGACTCTCTTGTTCATTCAAAACATGAGACTCTGCCTGATGCCCAAATGATCTAACCTCATTCGGTAATCGTACAGCTTTTCGTTTAAGAACGTCTAATACAATCCACTGGCTCACACCGAGCGCCACGGTCTTACCATCTTTGTCAGTCATTTTATAATCCCTGAACGCCCTGAAGCCATCACCAATTGAAGGCCAGGTTTCAATTTTTATGGTTTCCCATCTTCGCGGATATCGTTCCACTTTCAGATGCATTTTATAAAGAACCCAGGTAAGTCCTTTTTTGTGTAGATCTTCGATATCAAAATTTAATTCATTTGCATGTAAACCGGCCGCTTCCTGGAAATAGTTACATACTGATGGAAGTGTTGCACATTTTGTATGATCCACTTCATAAGATCGGACTGTGAACACTTTTTCAAATTTAAGCATGATATAATTCTTGAAATTAAAAATATTTATGTAGTTAATTTAGTTCTTTAAATAAGTATGCAATATTCTTTATAAATTGAATCAAAGATTGTCACCCATTGAAATTCTGCTTTCTCATAC
>SLGA01000319.1 GCA_007123985.1 Balneolaceae bacterium
CTCCCAATTTCGACCGGTGTCTGGCTAACGGTGTGCAGACCGAACATTTGATACCGGTTTTCCCAACAAAGACATTTCCCACGCACTGGAGTATTGCAACCGGACTTTACACCGAAAATCACGGAATTATTGCGAACAGTTTTTATGATTTTGAATTAGAAGCACGATTCAGTTTTGGTCCGCCGGACAGCACACCAAACGACGAACGATGGTGGGGTGGTGAGCCAATCTGGATTACTGCGGAAAAACAGGGGCTTACCTCAGCTACATTTTTCTGGCCGGGATCTGAGGCAACTATCAGTGGAATGCAATCTACCCGTTGGGTGGATTATGACGGCTCCGTTCCAGACAGTACAAGGATTGACAGCGTTATGGCATGGATGAATCCCGGAGGTGATGTTCAAGCCGATTTTGGGACACTTTATTTTAGTTTTGTTGACAGCCGCGGGCACGCTTATGGCCCAAATTCTGCAGAAGTAGATCAGGCCGTAATTGAGATGGACGGGCTGCTTGGTTATCTGCTTGATAGCATCGATGAGAATAATCTGGGCAACCGTATAAATATTATACTCACATCCGATCATGGCATGGCGGAATTATCGGATGAGAAAATAATTTATTTGGATGATATGATCGATCTTCAAAATGTTGAAATAATCGACTGGACGCCGGTTGCACTAATCAAACCCAATGAGGGTAAAACAGATGAAGTTTACAATGCTATCAAACAAAACGAGGAGAATTACAGGGTATATCTGCGAGAGGAGCTTCCTGAGCGGTTTCACTTCAGAAATCATTATCGTATACCTGAAATTATTATGATTGCCGATATAGGGTATACAATTACAAGCCGCCCGTTTTTTGAGAGTCGGGGAATTAATGCGGCAACACATGGGTACGATAATCTTGAACCGGAAATGCTGACTTTTTTTGCTGCAAATGGACCTGATTTTAAAACCGGAGTACGTGTACCCGAATTTGAATCTGTACATATTTATGAACTGATGGCACACCTTCTTAATCTAACGCCGGCCCCGAATGACGGCAGCTTAGAAGAAGTTCGAAATCTACTACGTGAAGAATAGAAAAAAGTGT
Source organism: Balneolaceae bacterium (assembly GCA_007123985.1). GTDB lineage: Bacteria > Bacteroidota > Rhodothermia > Balneolales > Balneolaceae > Rhodohalobacter. Next base: position 1,096 of record SLGA01000319.1, read on the forward strand.
GTAAAAATGGCCTCTGTGAATTAAAAATTGCATCTTACCAATATTTAAAATACAATAGAAGCTTCTGAATTCTCTAAACTGTAAACAATAATCAAATCATTAAATGGCATACGTAGTAACCGAACCTTGTATTAATTGTAAGTATACAAATTGCGCAGCAGTTTGCCCTGTGGATGCATTTCGGGAAGGTCCCAACTTCCTTGCAATCGATCCGCTGGAATGCATTGATTGCGACGCATGTGTTTCTGAATGTCCTGTAGAAGCAATTTATCCCGATGATGAAGTGCCAGAAAAGTGGGAGCACTATATTGAACTGAATGAGCGCCTTGCCGAGCAGTGGGAAGACCGCATTATCAATGAAACACAGGATGCACTGCCTGATGCTGATGAGTGGGCCGAAAAAGAGAATAAATTAGATCTGCTTAAGGAAGACTGGGACTAAATCCCGGTCTTTTTCCCTTAATCAAATAGAAATAAATACAGTTTAGACATGAAAGCGCTTCTATAGCCTTCACAGAATACACCCAATTCAGAATAAAAGAGAGCAACCCGGATGAACAGACAAGAACGGGATTTACAAAGACTTACTATTCGGAATTCTCAGCTTGACCTGTCATCTCCCGTTGTGATGGGCATTTTGAATACCACTCCTGATTCTTTTTCTGATGGCGGCCAATATGTACATATTCAAAAAGCTATCGACCGAACAGGGCAGATGATAAAAGAAGGTGCCCGTATAATTGATATTGGCGGAGAATCAACCCGGCCGGGTTCCGATCCCGTATCGGAAGAGGAGGAACTTGAGAGAGTAATTCCTGTTTTTCAAAAGGCTGTAAAAGAGTTTGAGGATACAATTTTCTCGGTTGACACCACCAAATTTTCTGTGGCAAAAGAAGCATTACGAGCGGGCTGCCACATTGTAAATGACGTAAGCGGACTGGAAAAGGAACCGCGTTTTGCAGATCTGTGCAGTGAATATCATGCCGGTTATGTACTGATGCATACAAAAGGAGAGCCGAAAACCATGCAGCAAAATCCTGTTTATGAGGATGTAATCGGAGAGATCAGTGAGTTTTTCAAAAAAAAGATCGATTATCTCGAAAAAAAAGAGCTAAAATCCATCATTATTGATCCTGGAATTGGATTTGGAAAAAATCTGGATCATAATTTGCAAATTATTTCAGGTTTAAAAGAATTCCAAAATCTGGGGTATACAGTAATGGTTGGCGCTTCCCGAAAATCGATGGTTGGACAGATTCTAAATAATAGAAAAGTAGAAGGAAGGCTTGCAGGAACAATTTCTGTACATTACCACTGCCTTTTAAACAGTGCTAAGATTCTGAGAGTGCACGATGTACAGGAGGCATCCGATTCTATCGAAATTTTTAATGCTCTTCACCCAAAGAATTAAGTGGCATTGCTTAGAGGCATCACCCTTCTTTTTTTCTTTTTTGCAACATTTAAGAATAGAGCCAATTAAACTATATTACATGAAACATTTAAACAGAAATAAAAATATTCCAAACAGATACTATTGATACCCATCGGCTTTATAGAATTTGGCATTAAAGACCTGCTTGAAACGCTGGTAATTGCGTTGGTTCTGTACTATTTGTACAGATGGATCAGGGGTACGTTTGCTCTTCAGGCTGCATTGGGTTTGCTGTTTATTATTATTTTAAATGCGGGTGTAAGCCTTCTCGGTTTTTCAACCCTGAACTTTATGCTTCGCAGCGTACTTGATGTGGGGGTGTTGGCTGTTTTCATCATATTTCAGCCAGAAATTCGAAAGCTGCTCTATAATTTGGGTCAAAATACATCATTCGATCGATTTGTGGGCAAATCTGGCTCGGATGATATGATTTCTGAAGTCATCGAGGCGGTGAGGAATATGGCTCAATCAAAAACTGGCGCGTTGATTGTTTTTGCCAAGTCTTCGTCTTTGCAAGATCTTGTTGATGTTGGCACGAGACTTGATGCAAGGGTAAATGCTGATTTACTGCAAACCATTTTTCAAAAAGATACCCCTCTTCATGACGGAGCTGTTGTAATCAGGAATAACCGAATTGTGGCAGCCAGTTGCTACTTGCCCATATCGCAGAATCCAAATCTATCATCTGTGTTTGGAACCAGGCACCGGGCAGCGGTTGGTATCAGCGAAACCAACAATGTATTTGTTGTAGTAGTATCGGAGGAGACAGGCCGGATATCCATTGCAAAAAATGGAGCTCTAACGAGCGGACTATCTATACAAAAACTTCGCGCCGAAATGGAAAAAGCCTTTGGTGAGGAGAAAGAAGAGAGTGTTGGATTCAGCTCGGAAAAAGCAGAACTGGAAATGAAATAATTCTGCGATTTAACCGGGCGATCGCACGGGTGCAGTAATTGTTATTTCACCTGCTTCCGAAAATGTTAAGATTAGTTCTACTTCATCGCCTTCGCTGAGTGCTCTGTTTAGTTGCATCAACATAACATGTAATCCGCCGGGTTGCATACTTACTACACTTCTCGCAGGGAAAAAAGGTTCCTCAGATTCGCGCATACCCATCATTCCGTCTCCGCGATCGAACGTTTCGTGGAGTTCCACAAGACCTGCCACAGGTGAGGAAAAAGCTATAAGTGTATCAGTAACGGCAGAACCGTTGAGGACATGCATATAGATGGCGGAGACGCCATTATCACGCCCGGGCCTTGCCCAGGCATCAACAATCTGTACACCATCATCAGGGAGTTCAAAATGTGCTTGCGAAGTTTCGGTTTCGTTTGCAGTGCAACCGATGAATAGGATAAATGTAAGGGCACTGAATAGTAAAATGATCAACGTTGATTTCATAGCTTTTCCAGGTCTTCAGTAATGATGTTAACCGGTGTCATGCTTCCGCCGTAGTCGAAGA
>SLGA01000166.1 GCA_007123985.1 Balneolaceae bacterium
AAAAAATCAAAAATCAGTTTCCGAAATACAGAACAAAAAAAAAGCTACCGTGAAGGCAGCTTTTTAAAAGTGATTATTGAGACTCACCGAGTTGGATACGATGAAAAGAGCGCACAAGAGGCGTACCCTGCTGAGAGAGATACTCTTTAACGGAAACACCGTTATCTTTTACAAACTTCTGTTCAAGGAGAACACGCTCTTCGTAGAATCTGCGAAGTTTGCCTTGTGCAGCTTTTTCAGCAATCTCGGCAGGTTTGCCTTCATTGATGAGCTGCTCTTTGGCAATTTCAAGCTCTTTTTCTACGATGGTTGCATCAACACCATCGCGGGTAACAGCAAGCGGATTCATGGCTGCAATCTGCATAGCCACATCTTTACCAACCTCCGGATCATTCAGTGAACCTTCAAATTCAGCAATTACACCAAGCTGATTGCCCGGGTGGATATACTCCACAAGTGCACCGCTTGTATTGATATAAACAACTTTGCTGATCTCGATTTTTTCACCAATTTTACCAACCATCTCTTCCAGATGCTGCTCAATTGTGAGGCCATTTACATCTTCCTTAAGCAGGTCTGCTATGGTACCGGCTTCACTGTTAAAGGCGGCATTGAGAAATGCTTCTGCCTGTGCCTGAAAATCTTCGTTTCTGGCAACAAAGTCGGTTTCACAGTTTATTTCGATAGCAGAGGCCTTTGATCGGTCTTCACTGATTTTAATCAAGACCAAACCCTGATTTGCTTCACGATCTGCTCGTTTTTCGGATACTTGCTGTCCCTTTTTACGCAAAATTTCAACAGCTTTTTCAAAATCACCTTCAGCTTCAGTGAGGGCTTTTTTGCAGTCCATCATGCCTGCGCCTGTGGCGTTGCGTAATTTCATTACATCTTTTGCACTAATGCTCATGTCCTTAAAATTTTTTATTAAAAGTTTAACTTACTCTTTGTCAGAACTTTCGTCACTTTCACTGTCATCTTCATCTGAAGAGTCTTCTGCGGTTGCATCTGCAGCGGTTTCATCGTCTGATTTTTTACGGCGTCGTTTTCTTCTTTTCACCTGTACTCCGGCCTCTGCATCATCACTCTTCGGTGCTGAATCATCAGAAGTTGATTTGGCTTCTGCAACAGCTTGCTCCATCAGCTCTTCTTCTTTTAGTGCCTCACGTTCTGCGTTGCCTTCAATGATAGCATCTGCAATAAGTGATGTTACAAGCTGGATGGTACGTGCGGAATCATCGTTAGCGGGAATGATATAGTCAGGCACATCAGGATCACTGTTTGTATCAACCAGAGAAATAATCGGAATGTTGAGTTTTACGGCTTCATTGATCGATATGTGCTCCTTAATCGTATCAACTACAAAGATCGCACCGGGCAGTCTTGTCATGTTGGCAATACCGCCGAGTGTCTGCTCAAGTTTCTCTTTCTCACGGTCCAGCATCAAGCCTTCTTTTTTGGTCAGCTCGTCAAATGTACCGTCCTGCTTCATTTTTTCGATCTCTTCCATACGGGAGATGCTCTTTCGAACGGTGCTGAAGTTTGTAAGCATACCGCCAAGCCATCTGTGGGTAACAAACGGCATCCCACAGCGAATGGCTTCGGTTTTGATAATTTCCTGTGCTTGTTTCTTGGTACCAACAAAAAGAATGGTTTTTCCGGCACGGGCAAGTTTGGTTACTTCATCAAGTGCTTCCTGGAAATATTTCTCTGTCTTTTTGAGGTCTATAATGTGGATTCCGTTGCGAGCCATAAAGATGAATTCTTTCATCTTTGGATTCCACCGGCGTGTAAGGTGGCCGAAATGGGCACCTGATTTGAGTAGTTCTTCTACGGATGCTGCTTTAGGCATAGTATGATAAGTATGTATGTTTGAGTTTATCCTCTACACAGGTCATTCCCTGGATACCAATCCGGCCCTGACGTTTTCATGACCGAACACCCGGCAAAGGGTCGCTGTGTATGTGTGATTTAAAAAATATTCTTCAGGTAGTATAGTCAGCAGTAAGCTGAAACCAAAAATTACCGCTTGCTAAACTGGAATTTTTTCCTAGCTTTTGGCTGGCCGTACTTTTTACGCTCTACCATTCTGTCGTCACGGGTAAGAAGGCCGTTTTCTTTCAGTACGGAGTGTACATCCTCATTGAGGTCGTCAAGGGCACGGGCAACTGCCAGTGATACAGCACCGGCCTGACCGGTTACGCCGCCACCGCGAACGGTGATCTTGATGTCGTACTTTCCGTCCATTTCGGTTACTTCAAGAGGAAGTTTTGCTACATTAATACGGGCCTGTGTTTTGAAGTACTCTTCAATAGGTTTGCCGTTAATGATGAACTCACCTTTTCCTTCTTTGATGTAAAGACGGGCAGTGGAGGTTTTTCTTCGGCCAATGTAATTTTCTTGTGCCATGTTAAAACTTGATCTCTGTAATTTCTGGTTGTTGTGCTGTATGAGGGTGTACCGGGCCTGCGTAAACTCTCAGGTTTGTTAAAAGCTGTTTTCCAAGTTTAGTTTTAGGAAGCATACCTTTTACAGCTCTGGTAACAAGCGAGGTAGGATCTTTTTCCATCATATCTTTAGCTGATGTAAACGTCTCACTACCGATGTAGCCGGTGTGCTTGAAATAGAGCTTGTCGGTCATTTTTTTGCCGGTCAGTTTTACTTTCTCAGCATTGATCACAATGACATTGTCACCAGTGTCCATATGCGGGGTAAACTCCGGTTTGTTTTTTCCTCTTAAAATCGAAGCAACATGGCTGCTTAACCGTCCCAGCGGTTTGTCTTCAGCATCTACCAATACCCACTTTTTATCAGTGGTGGAAGGCTTTGCACTAAATGTTTTATTACTGATCGTATTCACGATAATCTCTTAGTTTTTTGTAAAATTGGTAAGTCGAAAAAAATAAGGGTAAATATTGTGTATTGCAATATTGAATCGTGAAATTCTTTTGTTAAGTCATCCCAGTATAGTACACTGCATTAAGAACACCCGCAATGATACAATATTTTGAAACTCCCCTTTGCGTTTCTTTGCGCTCATCGCGGTTCACCCAAGCGAAGCTCAGCTCCTGTATGTAAAACCGCCAAGGACGCTAAGGGCCGCAAAGATTCCCCTAAACATCTTATGTTCCTAAAATAACATCTTCCTTCAATCACTAATGAAGAAGTGTTGGGTCCCAACCTTTGATTCCCCTGTTATTAACTGCTGTTACGTTGATTTTTTTTGAGAGATCTGGATTGGTTAGTGAAACAGAGTTCTGTTTGGTTTCGAGTGTATGCTTTTCGCCGCTGTAATCGGTATAGCTTACCAAAAAATGATCGATGTCTTTTTCGAGTGGTTCATCCCATGAAAGTTCGGTGTTTTGAGTGAGTATAAGCCCGGTAACTTTTGACGGAGCATTTGCCAGCATCATCAGTGTGGCTGTGGTGGATTTTGCTACTTCGCGAACCAAATTATGGTTGATGGTTTCCAGACGATCGGTAGGCTGGTGGTAATTCGGATTTCCCAAAATTGGGTAGGAGCCGATGCCGCCAATCACGTCACCGTAAGCATCAAAAAAAACATGAGCATCGGTATTGCGGTAGTAGCGGGAGTCGTAGGTAATCAGGTCGGTAAACAGGATTGCCCCGGAGTGTTGCACATCGCGAATTCCGTAGTTTGAAAAACGGATGGTATTATCAAGGCGGTGGTGGCGGGTCCAGCCCATCATGTCGTTATTAACCACACCTGCCGCCCAAAGGCCTTCTTCTTCAGCTACGCGAACAAATTCACGGGCACCCAGTAAACCCGATTCTTCTGCCGTAAGCGAGGCAAAAATAATGGTAGCGGGCTGTGGATTTTGAGCAAGTACACGAGCTACTTCAAGCAGAACGGCAGTTCCCGAGCTATTATCATCGGCCCCGGGGCTGCGCATCACAGAATCGAAGTGGGAGCTGAGAATGTAAACCACCTCCGGGTGAGTGGTGCCTTC
>SLGA01000271.1 GCA_007123985.1 Balneolaceae bacterium
TATGTAACTCATTGATTTTTTAACCTAAAGGAGAACATCCTTTTGAGTACTACTATGGAGAAAATCCCGTTTACCGACCGCCTATCTTTCGGCAGAATTAAAAATGTAATAGATTACCCCGATTTTTTAGATATACAGCTCGAATCATTCAATACCTTTGCGCAGCTTGATGTTGCCCCGGATGATCGTGTTAATCAGGGTTTACAGAGAATTTTTTATGAAAATTTCCCGATTCAGGACACAAGGGAAACTCACATACTCGAGTTTATCTACTACACAGTTGATACGCCCAAGTATAACATTATTGAATGTCAGGAGAGGGGTTTAACGTATGCTGTTCCCCTGAAAGCCCGGTTACGCCTGTCTTCAACGGATGGCGATGAAGCAGCAGAAACCATCGAGCAGGAAGTATTTCTTGGAGACCTTCCTTGGATGACTGATCGCGGTACATTTATAATAAATGGTGCTGAGCGAGTTATTGTAAGCCAGTTACACCGATCACCAGGTGTTTTCTTTGGCCAGTCAGTACACCCGAATGGCACACAACTCTACTCTGCACGTGTTATACCATTTAAGGGTTCGTGGATAGAATTTACAAACGATATTCGTGATGTACTTTGGGCGTATATTGACCGAAAGAAAAAAATAACGGCCACTACTCTCCTCAGGGCGCTTGGATTCTCAACAGATGATGAAATTCTTACACTCTTCGGACTCTCAGAAGAGATTTCTTTTGGCGGTAAGAAAACATACAATGACAAACTGGTAGGTAAGCGGTTAGCAACAGATATTACTGTTGAAGTGATCGAAGAAGTGGTGGATGATGAAACCGGTGAGGTATCCGAAGCATCCAACAGAAAAGTACTCTTAGAGAGAGATCACGAACTCACAGAAGATGATTTTGGTATTCTGAAAGAAGCAGATCTGAAAAAGGTTCTCGTGCAGAAAATGGGTACAGAAGAATCAGATCGTTCCGTTATTATGAATACACTCAGAAAAGATCCTTCACACGATGAAGTTTCTGCTCTGTCTGAAGTATATCAGCAAATCAGAACGGGTGAAATGCCCGATCCTGAAACGGCCAGGCAGGTTCTGGAGAGATTATTCTTTAGCGATAAAAAATATGATTTAGGTGAAGTTGGACGATATCGTCTCAATAAACGCCTTAAAGTAGATGTTTCTCCTGAAATTCAGTACCTCACCAAAGAGGATGTTGTAGCGATTATTAAGGAGGTTATCCGTCTCAAAGAAATGAAAAGCCAGGTTGATGATATTGATCATCTGAGCAACAGACGAGTACGAACCGTTGGTGAGCAATTAGGCCAGCAGTTTGCAGTTGGTCTTGCGCGTATGGCACGTACCATCCGAGAACGTATGAATTCGCGTGATGCAGAGCAGCTTACACCTCAGGATCTTGTAAATGCAAGAACCATATCCAGTGTAATAAACAGCTTCTTTGGTACAAATCAGCTGTCGCAGTTTATGGATCAAACCAATCCGGTAGCTGAACTGACTCACAAAAGAAGAATGTCTGCATTAGGCCCCGGTGGTTTAACACGAGAGCGTGCAGGTTTTGAAGTTCGTGATGTTCACTATACTCACTATGGCCGTCTTTGCCCGATTGAAACTCCTGAAGGTCCGAATATCGGACTTATAACTTCTCTCTGTGTTCATGCAAAAATCAACGAATTTGGATTCATTGAAACACCTTACAGAAAAGTTAAGGAAGGCAATGTTACAAACAACGTTGAATACCTTGCAGCTGAGCAGGAAGATGAAACTGTAATTGCGCAGGCAAATGCTCCATTGAATGAAGACGGAACATTTGTAAATGAATCCATTTTCTCCAGATTCAGAGATAGTAATGTTGGCCTTGCAAAGCCGGATGAAATCGAATATATGGATGTTTCTGCAAACCAGATTACTTCCCTTGCAGCAGCATTAATTCCGTTCATTGAACACGATGATGCAAACCGTGCGTTGATGGGTTCCAACATGCAGCGACAGGCAGTACCGCTTCTGCGACCAGAGTCGCCTATTGTAGGTACCGGACTTGAACAACGTGCTGCCAAAGACTCTCGTGCAATAATTACTGCCGAAGGAGATGGTGAAGTTGTTTTTGTGAGTGGAAATGAAGTTCGCATTAAATATAATCGAACAGAGTTAGAGCAGAACTGTTTCTTTGATGAAGGAATAAAGAGTTATAAACTTCAGAAGTTTGAAAGAAGTAATCAGGATACTACTGTAAACCAACGGCCTGTGGTTTCAGTTGGTGATAAAGTAAAAGAGGGTTATCCGATCGCCGATGGTTGCGCAACTGAAAAAGGAGAACTTGCTCTTGGCCGTAATTTGCTTGTTGCATTTATGCCATGGAGAGGTTACAACTTTGAGGATGCGATAGTAATCAGTGAAAGAATTGTTCAGGATGATGTTTATACATCAATTCACATAACTGAATTCGAACAGCAGGTAAGAGATACAAAACGTGGCGAAGAAGAACTAACACGAGAAATACCTAATGTTAGTGAAGAAGCCACAAGAAATCTTGATGAACGAGGTATAGTTCGTGTAGGTGCAAAAGTGAATCATGGTGACATTCTTGTAGGTAAAATTACACCTAAAGGAGAAACCGATCCAACACCGGAAGAGAAATTGCTGCGTGCAATATTTGGCGATAAGGCCGGCGATGTAAAAGATGCATCGTTAAAAACACCTCCTGGTGTCTCGGGTGTTGTTATTAATACGAAACTTTTCAGCCGTAAAAGAGATGAACAAATCTCCCGTAAGGAAGAAAAGAATCTTGTTGAGCAAGAGAATGAGCGTTATGCCCGTAAACTGGCCGAACTTAATTCCAAATGGGCAGATAAAATGTACAGTCTTCTGAGAGATAAAACTTCTCCCGGAGTGTACAATTACGCCGCAGTTGAACTGATTCCTAAAGGTGAAAAATACAAAAAATCAGTTTTTGAGGAGCTCGATCCTGTAAACATCAATGAAAACATCGACTGGGCAACAGACGAAGAACTTGTAAAACATGTTCGTTTATTGTTTAAAAATTACAGAGATCTACGCCGTGAAATTGATACAGAAGCCAAGAGACACAAGTATCAAATTCAGGTTGGAGACGAGCTGCCACCGGGAATTATTCAGAAGGCAAAAGTTTATGTAGCCAAAAAGAGAAAAATGCAGGTTGGCGATAAAATGGCCGGACGTCATGGTAACAAAGGTGTTATCGCGAAGGTTGTTCCGGCAGAAGATATGCCATTCCTGGAAGACGGTACACCTGTTGATATTGTTCTTAACCCTCTTGGTGTGCCTTCTCGTATGAACCTTGGTCAGATTTATGAAACCATTCTTGGCTGGGCTGGCAAGAAACTGGGTGTAAAATATGCATCACCAATTTTCGATGGTGCTTCCTACGATCAGGTACAGGAAGAACTCAGAAAAGCAGGTTTGCCGGAAGATGGCCGTGTTTATCTTTATGATGGCCGTACCGGAATGAGAATGGATCAGAAAACAACGGTTGGTTACATGTACATGCTTAAACTAAACCACCTTGTTGAAGATAAGATGCACTCGCGCTCCATTGGGCCATACTCGCTTATTACACAGCAACCACTGGGTGGTAAAGCACAGTTTGGTGGCCAGCGATTAGGAGAAATGGAAGTTTGGGCACTTTATGCATACGGTGCAGCCAACATTCTGAAAGAAATGCTCACAGTTAAGAGCGATGATGTAAAAGGACGTTCAAAAGTGTATGAAGCCATCGTAAAAGGTGAAAACCTGCCTGAAGGCGACATACCAGAATCGTTCAAAGTACTATTACGTGAATTAATGGGTCTCGGTCTCGAAATCCATATTGACTAACGTTTGTTCTGTTAATTAAATCAAAAAAAACGGAGGTCTTCCTTTGCCGTCAACAAA
>SLGA01000227.1 GCA_007123985.1 Balneolaceae bacterium
CTCGCATGGCACGCTCTCCAATTAGTTCACGGCGTTCAGCTGCATACTCTTTGGAAAGCAGGTGATCGGTTGGCTGGTTGTAAAAATCTGAATCCACATAATGCTTTGCCCGATCTTCGTAAGCAAGTTTTTTGGCCTCGGTCATAAGGTGCAGGGTCTCCGCCGTTCCAAATCCTTTGGCGGCCAGGTCATATCCCTCCAGAATATTGAGCATCTGAAGTACAGCCGTTCCCTGGTTGTTACCGCCAATCTGGTAAATATCATACCCGCGATAGTTCACCGAAATCGGGTCAATCCACTCGGATGTGTGCATGTCAAAATCTTCATATCTCAGGTAGCCGCCAACTTCCTGCATCCAGGCATCAATTTTTTCGGCAATTTCGCCGCGATAAAATGCATCACGCCCGTGCTCTGCGATCAAACGAAATGTATTGCCCAGGTCAGGATTTCTGAAAATTTCTCCTTTTTCAGGGCCCCGTCCGTCAATAGTAAATGTTTCCCGGAAAGCACCCGCCTGATTGCTCAAAAAACCGGCTGAACGCTGCCAGTACATCGAAATAGCCTCGCTTACGGGAAATCCGTTTTCGGCATACCAGATCGGTTCGGCAAGGATCGATTCCATCGGTAATGAACCAAAGCGTTCATGAAGTTCAAACCAGCCATCTACTGCTCCCGGTACTGAAACCGAAAGCAGATCGTACGGCGGAATTCTGTCTTCATCCATCTCTTCCAGAATCTCCATCAGCTCATCATACGAAAGCCCTCGGGGTGAGCGCCCGCTTGCGTTGATGGCGTACAACTGCTCACTTTCAGCATGCCAGATGATGGCAAAAAGATCACCTCCAATACCGTTGCCTGTAGGCTCCATCAGGCCAACTGCTGCGTTTGCGGCTATTGCTGCATCGATGGCGTTACCACCCTCCCGGAGTACCTGAAGACCAACCTGTGTGGCCAGTGGCTGGCTGGCAGCCACCATTACGCGCTGGCCGATAATTTCAGATCGTGTGGCAAACGATTCGCCAGATTCACGATCAATCTGGGCGATTAAATCCGTAGTAAAAAAGATCAATGAAGAAAAAAGAACTGTAATAAATGTGAGAACGATTTTCATAATAATGTAGGTTTATAAGCGAAACATGCACGAGGATAAAATGTTTTACCACTCACTGAGTTCCAGTTAATGAGCATTTGTAGTTTTCTTTGGTTTGAAATAGTAACTTTGCCTGAATATGCAAAGAACTTTTTTTAAAGCGAATTATTAAAGGCAGATCATCGTATGATTCAGGAATATTTAAATTCGGTTGATAAATTTATCATTATTGGTGACAGGGTTTTAGTCAAACCCCGTGATCTTGAAACTCACACTAAAAGCGGGTTGGTGCTGCCGGCATCTATCAAAGAGAAGGAGGAGATTCAGAGCGGATATATTATAAAAACCGGTCCCGGATATCCCATACCGTCTCAGGAAATTGATGAACCCTGGAAAGACGGCTCATCCGAACCGAAATACATGGGAATGCAGGCGCATGAAGGCGACCTGGCCATCTTTCTGAAGAGCCGCGCTCACGAAATAGAATTTGAAAATGAAAAATACCTGATTATCCCACATGCAGCCATTCTACTGCTCATCAGGGACGATCATCACCTTGAATAATCAATCCTGCTGCTATGAATCGTCTCGACTTCCTGAAAAATCTCGGCATGCTCTCTGCAGGTGCCACCATTTTTCCAAAATACCTCTCCACTCTTGCCAAATCACCATTCACTGAGCTTCGAAATGGGGTAGGAATGTTCTCTTTGCAAGGCGGAACCATTGGCTGGTACACCACAGATGGAGCCATTGTAGTGGTTGATTCACAGTTTCCTGATCCGGCACGGGCGTTTGTTGATGGTATTTCCGCATTCGGTAACGGCCCTCATAAAGTACTTTTTAACTCGCACCATCATGGCGATCATACCGGTGGCAATCTTGTTTTTGAGCAAGACGGATACAGTATAATTGCACATGCAAATGTTCCCGATCTTCAGCGTACTGCTGCACAAAACAGTGACAATGAAGAAAATCAGGCTTATGCAAGCACCACCTTTGCTGATCAATTTAGCTTTGATGCGGGTGATGAAACTATAACTGCAAAGCATTACGGGCCAGCTCACACAAAAGGAGATTCTGTAATTTGGTTTGAAAATGCCAATATTGCCCACATGGGCGACCTTGTGTTCAATCGTATCTACCCGTTTATCGACAGAAACGGTGGTGCGATAATTTCGGGCTGGATCAACCTGCTTGAAACAGTTGCGGGCGAAGCAGATTCAGAAACCCTGTTTATCTTCGGGCACGGTAATCCGGAATTTGGTGTAACCGGAAGCCGCGAAAGTCTGCTTCATAAACGTGATTTTCTTTCGCACCTTCTCGAATACACCCGCGAAGGTATCGCGGCCGGAAAAAGCCGCGAGGAGATCACAGCAAGAACATCATTTGATGAATTCCCTGATCACTTAAGTCCCAGTGATTTTCTCTCATTACCCCGAAACCTTGACGTTGCCTGGCTTGAACTCACCGAATCATAAAACTACTCCTTCTCACTCTGCCCGCCGATGCCTGTACTGTGGCCAGTTTGCAGAATTGGTCTGGGTTCACGGACATGGTCAATGTTCAGCCTGCGGAATCAATACCGATGAGTGTTGCCGTGGCGAAGCGTGTGGAGTTTGGTTTGATAAACCTGCGAAGTCCGTCTCATCTGATTTCAAGAATCGTTAAGCAGGGGCTATCGCCCACGGGCACGCCTTGGATTTGCTCTGTAATAATCTTCAATAAAATCGACTAACAGTTCTTCTGCAGCAAAATTGATGGTCTGTAACTGATCCTGCGATACAATTCCAACCATACCCGTCTCCCACGTGCTGGCCGATGTGCGCAAATCCCGATTAAGCGGCAAACGAACGGGCTGATAAAGACGAAGCTGTATGGAGAAGGGAACCAATCCGTTTTCGAGCTGCATAGCATTTATGTGCATGTACAAAAATGGTACATCAGCCGAGGATTGAACCTCTTCATCAGCTATATAATTTATATTGGACTCAACAAGCCGGTCGATAGCCAGCTGGCGAATAACAGTGGGTGTAAGGTGTTCGCTGTCGGCAATGGTTCTACTGCCTTCAATGTTGGCAGTAAAACCAAATTCCTGCAGTCCTTGCAGTGAGATTCTTTCCCGTTCAATTTCATTTTGAGCAGAAAGGGTAAAAGGAATGGAGAGTAACAGAACAAATAGTAATATTGAGCGGATCATAAGCATAATTTCTAAGGGTAACGGATAATTTTTTCCGGCATTACTTAGAAATACTGAGAATTTTACTTTTCCGCAAACAACAGACCCAACAGCATACCCGGTGCTTTCCCGTCTCGACGCTACGGGATTTCAGCGTCGTAGCTTCGGGGAGGCCTCTCGACTCCATTCGTTGTTCCACTCCTCATTGCGCTCGAGGTGACGAGGTGCCGTTCCGGGTTTCTGTCAGCGTCGGTAATCGTCGGCTAAACGCCCTTACGACTGCACCGGTTCATCCGGCGGGGGCAGTTGTTCGGTTTGAGTAAGGATGCTGATCTCGGTAATCTGCGGCGACTGCCATTCCCGTGTTTCTGTACTGTTCATATTCTTCGGTTTGGTTGATGTAAATTTCATTGAATCGTCCGTTGAGTCTTTTGAGTCTTGAGAACCTCACGACTCAAGACTCACATCTCACGACTATCCTCTATTTAATTAACGTTAACTGCCTTGTGAGCATCGCGCTCCCCGCCTGCAGGCGGTACATATACACCCCGCTGGACAGGTTCATTGCGTTGAAGCTCACCTGGTGGATTCCGGCACTCATCGGCTCGTTGACCAGTTCGGCTACCTGCCGGCC
>SLGA01000006.1 GCA_007123985.1 Balneolaceae bacterium
CATTCTGTTTGATTCGATCTGTGAACTGATGCGACATATTTAGAAAAATTTGCATGAATATTTATATACCAATAGAGATTAAGGTTCGTGAACTTGAAGGAAGAACACTTTTAGCATTTGCAGCTGCTGAGAGAGGGCATACTGTCATTGTGGGAGAGAAAAAAGACACCATTGGTCTGGCGACTAAAGGATTGGTGCCCCCCGGCCTCGTTCATTTGAAATCGATAACTCCCCACGATTCAATGAAGAAAATGTTGAAGAAATTAAAAAACCGGGGTCATTCAATAACTGTTCAAGACGAAGAGAGCGGCCTGCTCGATGAAAACTATGAAACGTTTGCCAGATTACGTTTCTCAGAAGAAACAATTGATCGAGTGGATAAGGTTCTAACCTGGGGAAATTACGACTACAGATCCCTCAAAAAGTTTTATTTTGATCAAACTGAGAAGTTTGCAGTAACAGGTTCGCCGCGAGCAGATTTTTGGCGGAAGGATTTTTACGATTACTATTCCGGCCATGAAGAGAGTAAAGCACTTGACGGAAAACCGTACATCATGGTAGTCTCAAACTTTGGTGGCATACTAAACATAAACAGGTTCTGGAATATCATGGCGCGTCTCAATGAAGCCGGTTATTTTGAGCGTGAAGAGGGCCGTGAAAGACATGAATTTAACAATGCCGCCTACCAAACACGGTTAATCGGAGAATTTGTATTTATGGTTCGCGATCTTGCAAAACGATTTCCCGACTATAATTTTTTAATTCGTCCACATCCAATTGAGTCTGTTGAAGGATGGGAAAAGTTGGTTGGTAAAGTACCTGGTGTGTATATCAAAAGAGAGGGTACGATAAGCCCGTGGATACGAAATGCAAAAATGATTATCCATAATGGATGTACGAGTGCACTTGAAGCAGCTGTAGGCGGCCAGCACAGAATTGCCTATCGCCCGTTGCCTGATGAGATAGAGAGAGCCATTCCAAATAAGGTGAGTTATAATGTTTTTTCTATGGAGGAGCTTAATGAAGCTGTTGAGACTGTATTACATCATTCAGGTAACACAGAAATAGAAAAGCAGTATAATGAAGCCCAGAAAATTATTAATGACCGATTTGAAGAAACAGATGATAAGCTTGCAGCTGACAAAATAGTTGATCAATGGGAATCTATTTCAGCAGTGGCAGATACAAAAAGTGAATCACCTGAAACGTTTCTGAAAGTAAAACAGGAAGATGGCTTGGTGAAAAAATCGCTGAAGTACGGTTATTCAACGATTAGAAAATTAACTTCTGGAAAAAAAGCTGATGAAAATATAAAGTTATTAAATACAGCATTCAAGTTTCCGGAGTTTACAGATGAAGAGTTCAATCACATTCGGGAAGGGTTACAAAAGAATTTAGACCGGTTTAAAAATGTAGAGTTCAAACGGTTTGGCAAGAAATCTTTCATACTCTACAGAAGCAAATAGATAAGAGCGAATATGGGAAAAATCGTTGAACTTATTGGGCCATCCGGTGTTGGAAAAAGCTCTCTATATCTGGAATTGCAGAACCAATGGAGTAAGAGCGATAGCTGGGCGGTTTATCACGATTTTGTGTATCGCAGAAAAGAGAGAGATGTAACAAAGTTTTTTTTAAGGGTTAAGAGTCTTTGGGGCAAAGTATTTTCATCTGATTATTACTGGAATGAGGGAAGGGTAAAAAGTGCCCAAAAAATATTTGCAGAAGATAACCCTGAGTTTATGTCTGTGTTGATGGATTTAATTCATGAACATTCAAAAGTTGGTTATAATGGCGAAGACAAACGGTTCCTTGTTACGTTTTTTTCTCTTAAGTCAATTGGCCGCTTGCAAAATGCACTCCAGAGAAAAGAAGATAACAGGGTGTGCCTGATTGATGAAGCTCTCATCAGTAGAATTATGCATATAAACTCCCCCACTTTTACTAAAGATCAGCTGAGGAAATATATTACTTCAATGCCTTTGCCCGACGGGTTGATTTTTCTGAATGCACCGGTTGATGAAGTTTTGAAGCGGATACATAAAAGAAAAACGCTGGCAACCATTCATGAAGGTTTAACTATCGATGAAATTCAAGAGCTCACAATCAACACTCAAAACTTGATGAATCAAGTAACGAGTTTTTTTAATGAAATGAATATACCTGTTCTGCAACTTGACGGAACTCTATCTACAGTTGATCTTGCGAGTCAGTCTATAGAATTTATGGAAGAGATCGGTAATACGTAAAATCTCTTCTTATCTTAGGTTAACGTTCTATTCTTTTTTTGATCAGTTTACCGCTCATTTCCATCAGAAAAGCTGCATGGTGAGTAATACCTTTAATTTTACCATATCGCTGCATTCTCTTTTTGGCAGATTTCCATGAATGCCCTTTATTAAAGGTGCCTACCTCGGCCATTTGTTCTTCCAGAAAATGTTCTATATCTGTAAAATTCGCTTCTTCTTTCTCATTGATGTTTAACTCGTTTAGTGCTATTACAGCCAAATTTTTAAAGAAACGTACATCTGCAGTGGGAGATTCTTTTGATAGTAATCCATCAATCGCACCATTCAGCATAACCCGGTAGTCATCATCAGCCAGAGATAGTTCTTTCCATGCTGAAATATTCTCACCAACTTCTTTAGGGTGCTTAACGGCATGAAAAAAAGCTTTTCTGTAAAGGTCGTAATAGCACTGCTGATAATCATGCAGGCCTATTACATATTCCATCACTTCTGTTTTATACCCCTTTTTTTCCATCATATTCACGGTAAACTCCTCAGGGCGAATCTGGGTGCCATTTTCGGGGATTAGCTTCAGGGCTTCATTTAGCAGCTCTGTTCTGTAAACTCTGAAACCGGCCAGTCTGTGTTTCATGAAAAACTTATCAAATATCATAGCTTTGAAAGAAAAAACCTTTTCTGAAAATTTACCGCTCTCTTTAGCAATGGTTTTGATGAATCCGGGCCTCGGTAAAACATCTGCATCAATGGTAATGAGCCATTTTGTTTTACTATCAATGCCAAGACGATAACTCTCTCTCAAAGCTTCTTCGAAAGGCAGTAACTTGATTATCTGAACATTATCGGTTGGTATTTCATTTATTACTAGTAATTTACATACTTCAGTTGTTCGCTCACCAGCAGATCTTATTATGATTTTAAAATCTTCATCTAAATTCATTCTATAAATACGTAACTAATAACAAAACTTTGCTCGCTTGTAACAAATATGTCCAAATTAATAAAACATATTGATTAACTGATTATAAACAGTTAGCGGTATTTTCAAGCTCAATTTTTATGTATGTTTGATTCCGTTTTTATTCCTGCAACCCATGTAAGCAAAAATTGTAAAAAATATTTCTTTTGAAACAATTGGTAAGATAAAGATTATTAAACTTATTTTTTAACATACTATAGATTAGAACTTAACTTGATGCTTGATAAAAAAATCATATTTATTTTAGGCTTAGGCCATACCGGAACAACGCTAATGGAATACTATTTATCTACATACAAGGGAAAGATTGGAATTGGTGAGGCCTATAAAGCAGTTAGAAACTTTCGAGGTGAAGGAGTAGATTCTCTTTCAGATTATGACCGCAATACGATAAAAAACTCATCTTTTTGGAGCAATATTTTAGCTAAAACAGAGAATTATAACTCTATAGAAGATCAATACATTGGCCTCTTTTCATATATTAATGGTGCTGATGAGTTTTCTGAATATGATACCATTATTGATTCATCAAAATCTATGGACGCATTACGGTTACTTCACAAACATTTCCCTGAAAATGTATCTGTTGTAGTGATGATAAAAGATGTTCGTTCCTGGATTGTTTCTCAGTATAACAATAACCGGAGAAAAAACAGAAAAATACCAATAGGTTACA
>SLGA01000163.1 GCA_007123985.1 Balneolaceae bacterium
GTACTCATGCTGATCATGGGTGCGGCATTCATGGATGAACGACAAGGCCACCTGCACGGCGCCGCCGGAGCGGAGTTTGGAGGTGTTGATCAATAGCCTCACGCCGCTTTACCCAAGCCGTTCGTTTCCGTCCCAATCATTTCCTCCAACTGACGCAGGACCCGCTCGGCTTGGAATCTCTGCATGGACGCCCTGGCATTCTGTGAGAACTGTGCCCGCAAATCGTCACGCTCGATCATCTGCTGCAGCAGTTCAGAGAAGCGCGCTTCGTTGCCCATTTCGACCAGAAAACCGTTGACACCGTGCTCGATCAGCTCAGCGGGGCCAGTTGGGCAGTCATAGCTGATACAGGCACAGCCGGCGGCCATGGCTTCGGCCAGGGCGTTGGGGAAGCCTTCGGACAGAGAGGTGAAGGCAAATATTGCAGCCCGGTCCAGATAGTCAGCTACATCCTTCTGCTCACCAGCAACGAGGATCCGAGTTCCGGCCAAAAAAGTGCGGGAAAACGCCTCAAGATCGACTCGATCGGGTCCATCCCCCACAAACAGAAGCTGCCAGTGCGCTGCCTCGCCCTCAAGACCGGCAAATATCCGGACCAATGCCTGCTGGTTCTTCAACCTGCCGATCGATCCGACATTCACGACCAGTGCGTCCCGGTTTTCCGAGGGATTGACGACGTCCGGAATTTCAATCGGGTTCGGCCAAACCGTCAGCTTTTCCTCCGGGTAATAGCCGGACAACTCGGCCTTACCGGCCATGGTCTGGACAAAAATCCGTTCGGAAAGACTGCAAAAAAGCCGATTCAATCGGCCCTTCAGACCCTTGATAGAGCGCTCTGGCCTGCCGCGAAAAAAAGTCCAAATTCGTTTCGCCCCGGCACTCCGAGCAATCAGCGCCGCCGGGGCAGCAATATCCTCGCCAAAAATCATGGCCAAATCGGGTCGGAAGCCTCTGACTGAGGCATGTAAATGCCTTGCCTGACGAAGCAGCCGTAACGGTTTGGTAGACCCCGCCGCAGCGGGCGCCGGTTGTTTCACCCGAACATCAAGTTCGAGCGCAAAGAAAGGCTCTTTGGTAGCCAGGGTAATCACCGCTGTCTCATGCGCTAAGCCAAGGTGATTCGCGATACGGCACACGATCCGTTCGGTGCCGCCGCCGCGCAGCGAGACACAAACAATCGCGACTCTCAATCTGATCTTCCCATGGCATCAAGCAACTGATCACTGGAAAGAAACTCGACATCACTCCAGGTCTTGATGATTTTCCTCAAAAGGCAATCGAGTTGGAATAGAGATCGATCCCGATGTTCCAAATCCATGTGACCCGAATAATTCACTCGATGCGTACAGACCACTGCGGGCTTTCTCAGCCGAAAGGCCAGTGCTACCTCCCGGAATGCCCGTCCCGCCCAATCCTCATCGGGGGCAAGATATGGTTCGAACAGCACATTACGAACGCTGAACTTCTGGCCATGGTCGTTCCTTTTGCCAGCAAATGGTCGACAGACGGTTCTTTGCCCGCCTTTCGCCGGATCAGGTCGGACATACCCCCTTTGGGACTGAATGAGTTGGACACCTTCCGTTGCCGAATGCTGCTCCAGCTCCTCAGGCAGTACGTAATTACAAGCAACAAAGGATCGGCTGTGAAATCCAAATGCAGTCTCAAACATTGCCATGCCGTTGCTAAAAATGCCCTTAATTGCCTCGACCTCTGACGGGCTCTCAGCACAATATGCAGCCTTGTAATGCCTTTGCCATGCCGAAGAGGTTTTTGCTTTTAAGCCATAGAAGCGGTGCCTGAACGCAGTCCTCACCGGCTCCAGGCCAGCTTTCAAATCCCGCAGCCACAACGTCGAATTCAGATGCTCGCGCGCGTGAAACTGTTGCCGGACCAAGCCCTCATTCATGGCGCTCAACCAGTCATTTTCGAAGCTTTCTCCATAGTAGGTTTGATAGCTTTGGATAAAACTCTCGTGATGGAAACGCTGAAAATCATCTCTTTCGATCTTCTCGAAATCGGGATTGCCCATCACCATATTCATGGTGAATATCGGCTTCTCGCCGCGTGAGCTCCGGTGGCCGCAGAGCACATTCAGCAAGGCATGCAGATCCTCCTTGCGTTCCAATGAATCCAATCGGTCGTAGTGGGAACTTCCGACCTCAATGCCGCTCTTTTTAAGAGATTCAAATTGCTGGCGCCCAGGCATTCTGATCGCCCCCCAATCGTCACTCTCGAAAACTACGATTTTTCTGTCGGTCCGCCAACCCCGGAGTTGGCTGAGGAGCCAGCCGGGAAGGTCCAGCAGCGTTTTCGACATCGTATTCATCTTGGCGACTAATGTTTCAACGATGGCAGCAAAACAGTATCCGATGGTCCTGCTATCAACATTATGACTATCGGCCTATAAGAAAGCTCATGACAGCATCGTAGAGCGGCACTGTCGCCGTGACGAACGGGGCGAAAAAAATGTTCCCCGCCAATAGCCAAACCGAAGCGAAACCAGCTGAAAATCCTTGGTTTCAACTACGAAGTGCAACGGTTAGCTTCTCTCGCTTATTGTAAGCAACTTCGTTTGGCGTCAGGTACCCATTGCACTTCCTTGGTCGGTTGTTGATCCGATGCTCGATCATTCGAATCTCGCCACCGGTCAGCGTCTCCAGGTTACGATCTTTGGGAAGGTACTGCCGGATCAGCCCATTGGTGTTCTCGTTGGTGCCACGCTGCCACGAAGCGTACGGGTCGGCAAAGTACGTCAAACTGTTCAAGTCTTCCCCGATCAGGCGATGCTGTGAGAACTCCTTGCCGTTGTCGAATGTTATCGACCGAACAGCCTCCACCATCGGCCCGAGACGACGCCGAAAGGCCTGGCGCATCGCATTCGCCGACTTGCTCGGTAGCTTGCCGATACGGACCAATCGTGACTTGCGCTCGACCACTGTCATGGCGGCACCGCGATGACCTTTACCGATGATCGTGTCGCCTTCCCAGTGGCCCATGGTTTCGCGTTTCTCCACGTCCGCTGGCCGTTCCTCAATGCCCACCCGGTCGGGAATGCGGCCTCGCCGATCGCGTCCGCTCCCATAGCGTTTGCGCCGCTTGCGTTGACACCTCAAGTGGCGGTAGAGGTCGCCACCGACCGCTTTATCGGCGTAGATGAACTGATAGACCCATTCCGGGGAGATGGCGAGTGTGCCCTCCAGGGCCGCCCGAGCACTGATCTGCTCCGGGCTCCAGTCGAGCCGAATCAGCCGGCTGATCTCGGTCCATTGGCGCGTCGTGATTCGGGGCCGGCGTCGGCTCGCAGCCGCACCCTCGTTGGCCAATTGATCCGCCTGCCTGGGTCGGTAGCCTCTCTGACCGCGATTGCGGTTCAGCTCGCGCGATATGGTGCCTGGAGAACGGCCCAGAACGCCGGCAATGCAGCGAATCGTGCAGTTGGCATCAAGCATGGCTCGAATCTGGTAACGTTCTTCCTTGGTGAGGTGCGTGTAGCTCATCGTGCAACTCCAACGTGGTGGTTAGAGTGCCGATGCTAGCGCACCTCACCCCTAACCAGTCAGTGGTGTTGCACTTCGCAGTTGAATTCAAGCCTTCCTATCTCCTCTACAGAATGCGCGATGCAGACTTCGATGGGGCCATTGCGCTCTGGGACGAGGACTTGGGGTGCGAGGAAGACGAGTCGGCATGGGGTGGATCCATGCACTGGCCAGGAGACTGCCTGCCGGTCCACCGCCTACTCCCCGAGCAGGTCTATGAGTTGGTAGGCCTGTGTCCGGAGGAATCGCCCAGCCGAGAGCAGTTGGAAGCCCTGCTGGCCTTGAACCAGTGCCGGATCGAATTGGCCGACTTGCCCGAAGAGTTGATGGCAGAAGAC
>SLGA01000025.1 GCA_007123985.1 Balneolaceae bacterium
AAGAGACAGTTCGACCGCTACAGTTGAATCAGGCCCCACTGCGGATTGAAAAAGAAAAAGATCTCTATGTGATTAGTGGGAGCGCTATCGAAAATATGGCTGCCAAACAGATCAGAAGTGGTATTCTTGAGGAATTCCGGTTCAATTTTCATGCAAATGAGTATGCATCAACCGGTTCAATCCACATGATTTACAACAATTTTGAACTCCGTTTTCTGGACGAAGAAAGCCTGGAAGAGACCCGAAGCAGAAGGCTCCGTTCATTTTTTGCAAACAGGCTTCGTGTACGATCTGCCAACGAGAGCGACAACCCCCGCGATGGCACCATTGATTTTGAAAGGGACGTAGAAAGATCCATATTTAACTATTGGTGGAAAACTGTTCTTTCGGGAATAGAAGACATCGTAATCAGGTAGTAAACTTTTGCAGATGCTTTGGTATCTATTTTTTTATCTAAACAGCATTAGTATCTTATACAACTTTGCCAAAATTTTCTGATTTGAAAAAATGAATTTCAGGTATTTTATCTCATTTTTTACCATCACAGTGCTTCTGCTGCAGCTTCAGGTGGATGACAACAGGATTGCTTCAAAAAGCTCTGTTGCACAAACTCAGCAGGATGAGGCCATTTCCCGGGACACGACCTACATCCGAGATCTGAACCAAAGAGCTGAAGATTTAATGGAGGCCGGCCAGCCAGACTCTGCCAAACCAATGATCGATGAAGCCCTTACTCTTTCCAGGTTTTTAAATGATATTGAAGGAGAATCTCGTGCTGCCCGAAACCTCGCAAATTTTTACGTTGACCGTGGTACACCTGACCGGGTAATAACAGAAATTAAACCGCATTTCGAAAAATATGCCGGTACTGATACGGAAATTCAGATTGGCAACCAGATCGGTACAGCCCATAACATGATGGGTAATTATCAGGAAGGCCTGGAATTCTACATGCAGATGAGAGAACTGGCTGAAGAACGAGGTGAAACCCGTATGATGATTGGCCTTACTCAAAACATCGGCAACAGCTATCAGTCACTTGGAGATATTCCTGCTGCGTTAGACAGCTATTTAACAAGCCTTGAAATGGCTGAAGAATCTGCTGATTCTATTCTGATTGCTGTAATTTTGGATAATCTTGCTTCCGTAAATACATACGAAGGAAACTATGAAATTGCTGAAAACTATCTTCAGCAAGCCCTTAATATGAACATCGAGAAGGATCAGCTGGCCAACCAAATCACCAATCACATGAGCCTTGGCGGGCTTTACAGAGAACTGGGCAGATTTGAAGAAGCACTCCAAAGCTATAACAGGGTTCTTGAAATTGCTGAAAGTCTTGGGAATATACTCGCCAGAATGCAGGCCCTTTATAACACGGGCTTACTTTACATTGAAATGCAGGAGTATGATCTCGCCATGCAGAACTTCCGGGAGTCACTCGATCTGAGCATCGAAAACAATATTTTTATTGGTTCCTATTTTAATCAGATTGGGATGGGAAATGTACACCGGGAACGGGGAGAGTTTAATCGTGCAATAGAACTGTATGAGGCGGCTCTTACTGTTGCTCAAAATGCAAATGCTACAGAGTTTATTCGCGGCACTCTCGAAAATCTTTACGAAACAAACGAGCTTGCAGGCGATACACTACGAGCCTACACGTACCTTAAACAATACTCAGCCCTCACTGACAGCATTTCAAGAAGTGACCGAGAAGAGGCCCTTGCGCGCCAGGAAGCACTGCTGGGCCTTAGAATGGAACGGGAAAACAGGGAATTGCTTGAAGCAACAATACAGACTCAGCGCTCCAATGCACTGATTACCACAACTGCGCTTATAGTTATTGCACTTGCCCTTGTTGGCATAATTGTGATGTACAGAAACAAAAGACAGGCCAATATTCTTCTGCGAAGACGTACCGAAGAGCTATCTGAGGTAAATTCAATGAAAGATCGCCTGCTCTCCATGCTTGCACACGATCTTCGTTCACCAATTTCAAGCATTCAAGGTGTGGTTTATATGATCCGTGAGAAACTTCTTGATGGAGATGATGTGGAAAAGGCTCTCAATCAGATTGATATGCAGCTGCAGCAGGATATCAACACACTTACAAACTATTTGCAATGGGCTCAGAACCAAAGGGATGGTATCAATGCAGATATGAAAACCATCAACCTGAAAAAACTGGCTGATAATGCCATTTTTGAGATAAAAAAGACCGCTGACAATAAAGGAATTTTCACTCAGAACAAGATTGAAAAAGATATCTATGTAATCGCAGATGAACACATGATGCGCGTAATCCTGAGAAATCTACTTTCGAATGCGGCTAAATTTGTTCAATCAGGAGATCGTATTTCTGTTAGCGCAGAAGAAAACGACGGCTACATTCGTCTCTCCATTTCAGACAGCGGGCCCGGTATTCCGCAAGAACGGCTTGCCAATATCTTCAAGCCATTCTATAAAGGCAGCAGGGGCACAAGTGGTGAAATCGGTACCGGTCTTGGCCTGTCGATTTGTAAAGAGTTTGCGGAGAAACAGAACGGGGCCCTTCAGGTTGAAACTGAAATCGGGAAAGGCACTACGTTTATCATTAGTCTTAAGAAAGCTGATACGAACATACCCGCAGAGGCACAGGTAAAATAGAATTTGTTAGTCCGGATTACGGATCTCTTTTCTCAGCACATTAAGATACGTTTGCATGAATTCAACTCTTTTCAGGGCTTCTTTTTGTGCGGATTCGGTGTTCATGAGATTCGGTAGTTTAAAGAGCTTCGTGTAAAAATGGTCGATTGTCCAGGCAGAATCATCCGGCTTTCGGTAGTTACAAAAAGGATCTTTTTCATGGTAAAGTGATCTTTGCAGATTTCCACCCGTTAGCAAACACCGCGCAATTCCGATAGCTCCCAGTGCGTCAAGCCTGTCTGCATCCTGAACAATTTCTGCTTCCGGTGTTTCCGGTTTTATGTTTGCAGAAAAACTGTGAGCTGCTACCGCATGATGTACGGCTTTCAGCTTATGCCCCGGGAAATTGACAGATTGCAGAAACTCTATTGCTTTATCAGCAGCTAAGATTGATGCCCTGCGCCTGTCAGGGTGATTCTTCGGAAGTACAACACAATCGTGGAGCCAGGCAGCAGAAATCACAATTTCCGAATCGGCACTCTCCGTCTCCAAAAGCTGTTTAGCGTTCGCAACAACACGAACCGTGTGTGCAGTATCATGGGCTGAATCAGTTAGTCTAAGCCCATCAATAAATTGATGACACTTATTTTCAAGCTCAGGTATTGGGATCAAAAGAAGAAAACCATTTTAACTGTTCAGGATGAAATTACGTGGCATCGGGGATGGGTAGATCAATGATTACTTTCGTTCCTCTGTCAATTTTTGACTCAATCCACATACGACCGTTAAATTTATCTGTTACGTACCATGCTTTTGTAAGCCCAAAACCACCACCCATCGTCCTTACCATTTCTTTTATGTTGCTTCCGCGATAGCCAAACTTTACAATTTCAGAGATTTCATCCTCCGGAATTCCAAAGCCGTTATCTTCCACAACAAAACGGATTCTCTCTTTTTTCTGCGAAATACCTATGGTTATGGTTCCGCCGGGTGGGGTATATTTTCTGGCATTTGCAATCAAATCCCTAATTACATCCTTCAGTAAAATGGGCATATCAATTGTAGAGTTATCCCCGGAAATGTTAAACTGAATCAGGTAATCTTTCTCTTCCTGTTCAGCAATATTGTAGATAATGCGATACTTTCCTTTGCTGTTTTTTTAAAAAAAAAAAAAAAAATTTCTAAAGTCTTTTTCAAACTCTTTGATGTTGTGAGATTCCCA
>SLGA01000251.1 GCA_007123985.1 Balneolaceae bacterium
CCATATGTACGTGATGAAATTTCTGCAATCGTCTTGATTACAGGCTGAAAAATATCGGTATCGTAATTGGATGTTTTACCCTGGAGAACAGCACAGATTCTTTCAAAACCCATTCCTGTATCCACATGCTGTGCAGGTAGTTCTACGAGATCACCACCGGCTTGCCTGTTGAATTGAATAAAAACCAGGTTCCAGATTTCCATCACCCGCGGATCATCCATATTCACTAGCTCTGCACCGGGCTGTATCGCTCTCTCCTCAGCTGTTCTGAGATCAATGTGAACTTCTGAGCAAGGGCCACAGGGACCGGTTTCTCCCATTTCCCAGAAATTATCTTTTTTACCGAATGTGAGAATATGGTCGTGTGGAATTGATGTTTTACTTTTCCATAAATCGATTGATTCCTGATCTACAGGCAGGCCTTCTTCTTCATTCCCTTCAAAAACTGTTGCGTAGAGCCTGTCCGGTTCAAGTCCCCATCGGTCAACCAGAAGTTCCCAAGCCCACTCTATTGCCTCTTCCTTAAAATAATCGCCAAACGACCAGTTTCCCAGCATCTCAAATAGAGTATGGTGGTAAGTATCGTGGCCTACTTCTTCAAGATCGTTATGCTTACCGCTCACACGGATACATTTCTGAGTATCAGCAGCTCTTTTCCAAACTTTGCCATCCTCTTTCAGGCCATCCTGTTCCCCAAGAAAAATGGGTTTGAACTGGTTCATTCCTGCATTTGTAAACAGCAGTGTAGGATCGTCTTTTGGAACAACAGGGGCACTGTTTACAATCAGATGCTCTTTCTCTTTGAAAAATTGGAGGAATTCATTCCTGATCTGATCGGATGATTTGAGAGACATATTTCTATCGTGCTATTGGTGAATTCTGATTTTGTTCAAAGCTGATTAAGATAGCAAAAAATGTAACCAAGCTCACGCTTCTCTACAGCATCCTGTGTGATTTAAATCAGATCATTACAACTCTACATAACTTTCCAAAAAAACCAAATAATGATGTCTCTGTCTATTCATGATAGATTTCACCCCTTTTTTAGTAATCAATCTTTTCCTGTTATTTTCGGCAGAGTTTTTATGAATCTCTATTTTCCTGATGCAGAACTTAATCTGCATTACTGTTATTCTTGCTTATCTTTCGTAAATATGATCTAATTACGGCCTTATGAAAACCATCTTGAATTACTTTTTCAGGGGACTGCTGTTTGTGCTGCCCATTTTTGCAACCTTCTACATAGTAATTGTTATCATTAACTGGGCAAACGAAACGCTGAATTCCCTCCTTTTCTCATGGCTGCCCTTTGAGATTCCCGGGCTTGGTATTATTACGGCATTCCTGGTGATCATGCTACTTGGAGTGGCCGTATCATGGGCATTCTCAAAACCACTGTTCAACTATTTTGAAGCGCTTATTACTAAAACTCCTTTCATAAAAATTATCTATACGGCCTTTAAAGACTTCACGGGGGCCTTTTTTGGAAAAGAGAAAAAGTTCAATCAACCGGTGCTCGTTAATCTGACCGATGGTGTGGATCGAATTGGTTTTATTACAGAGAATTCTCTAAGCAGGATCGGGATTGAAAACCGGGTAGCTGTCTATTGTCCACACTCATACAATTTTTCCGGCAACCTGTTTCTTATTGCACCGGACAAAATTACCCCGCTCGACATTCCTCCGGCAGATGCCATGAAGTTTGTGGTTAGTGCAGGTGTAACACAGATTGAAAATTGAATCTTCCCATGATTGAAAACGAAAAAAATAAAGACAGCTATCGCGCACAATTTCCGCACACTGAAAACGGACACATCTACCTGAACCACGCCGCAATTTCTCCATTATCGCGAAAGGTTACGACTGCGCTGCGGGACTATTTGGATAACCGCAGTTTCGGTTCCGTCGAAGATTTCGAAACGTGGATGCAAACCGTGGACGAAACCCGGAATCTGATTGCAAGGTTTATTCACACCAATCATCCCGAACGAGTAACATTCATGGGGAACACATCCGATGCAATTTCTGCGGTAGCCGAAGGGTTGTCCTGGAACGACGGTGATGAAATC
Source organism: Balneolaceae bacterium (assembly GCA_007123985.1). GTDB lineage: Bacteria > Bacteroidota > Rhodothermia > Balneolales > Balneolaceae > Rhodohalobacter. Next base: position 2,070 of record SLGA01000251.1, read on the forward strand.
ATTCTGAACAGCATGGAATTTCCCTCAAACGTTCAGCCTTTCCGAATCCTCGAGCGCTTTGGAGTGAAACTGATCTATCTAATACCGGATGATGAAGGGCGAATTTTTCCAGAACAGATTAAAAAAGCCATAACCGAAAAAACCAGGCTCGTTTCGATTAGTGCAGTACAGTACCTGAACGGATTTCGGGCAGATCTGAAATCTATCGGTGAAATATGTAACCAATACAATCTGCTGTTTGTAGTTGATGGAATACAGGGTCTCGGAGCAGCTGATATTGATGTAACCACGTGTAGGATAGATGCTCTTGCAACAGGTGCCCATAAATGGCTTATGGCACCGATGGGGATAGGATTTCTTTACATATCAGAAAAACTGATGAAACAGCTTTCACCGGCTAAAACCGGCTGGTTATCAGTTGAAGTACCCTGGGATCTCACAAATTTTGACCAGCCCTGGCTCCCCGTATCCAAACACCTTGAAACAGGAACACTGAACATATCAGGAATTTTCGGGCTGAATGTCTCACTAAAAAATTTCTTTGATATCGGCACGGATACTGTTCAAAATGAAATTGGTAAATTGGTTGACTTTACAATTGAGCGTTTACAAGATGAACCATCCGTTAAAATAATCACCCCGATGCAACCACAAGACAGAGCCGGAATAATCACTTTTTCGGTAAATGGAATGGATTCTCCGGACGATTTTGTTAACTCATTGAAAAGCAATGGAATTACGATCTCTGCACGGGAAGGATATATCAGAATTTCACCGCATTACTATAACACCACTGATGAAATTGAAACGGTATTGAATTTGATTTTTAGTTCATGAAGGTAATTTTTAAAGATATCTGGGATCTCACCAAAGCAACATTTAAAAAATCAGCGGACGATGAGATCTTTACCTTTGGTGCAGCTATCGCATTTTATACCATTTTCTCCATCGCTCCTCTACTGATCCTTGTTATATCTGTAGGTAGTGCATTTATCAGTGAGGAAGCCATTCTGGATCAAATTCAGTTTTTTGCCGGCGATTTTCTTGATGACGCGATGATTGAAACCATCAACTCAACTATTGCGGAGCGTACAGCCGGAGGCACGGGTATTTTCACTACAATTATCGCCATCGGGGCAATTATTTTTGGTGCCACGACCGTCATCAGTCAGCTTAAAGTTGCCCTTAACCGAATCTGGAATGTGAGAGAGATCAAGATGAACTCCATCTGGAATTTTATCTTTAATCGGCTTCTCTCTTTTGGTATGATTCTATTGTTCAGCATACTGCTGATTGTTTCACTTGTTGCAGAAGCTGTACTGGGTATTATCGGAAGTTTCTTCTCAGATTTTCTTCCCGAAATTCAGCTCGACTTTTTTATGATTTCAAGCCAGATCGGAACCATCGCTTTTGCAGTTCTTTCTTTCACTCTGATCTTTAAAATCTTGCCTGATGTACACGCCCGATGGACCGATGTAATTGTTGGTGCAACAGTAACCACGGTACTTTTTCTGCTTGGTAAATATTTGATTGGCGTCTATTTTTCAGCTGCTGGCATTGCAGTGGCGTACAGAGCAGCGGGTTCACTCATCATATTCGTGATTTTTGTCTATTATAACGTCCTGATTGTTCTCCTGGGAGCTGTTTTTACACAGGTTTATACAGAAAAATTTGGGAGCAAAATTCTGCCCTACAGGTTTGCTACTCTTGATGGTTTGCCAACCATAGAAAGAAGGGAGTGAACGCACCACTCCCATTCCGGTTTGGTTAA
>SLGA01000116.1 GCA_007123985.1 Balneolaceae bacterium
CAAATATACACACTATTTATGCTCAATCACAACCCCACGCGCATTTTGGAGTATCAAGGGAATCGGTTTACTCTTCAGCGGCTCTTTTAGCGGAAAAATCCATATTTCCTTCAATGGTCTGCACAACTCCCTGCAGATCATCTCCGGAGAGCTTCAGGTTCGATTTCACATCGTATCCATCCACATTCACTTCAAATATAACGGTGTCTTCTTCAACTGCGATTGATGCAAGCTGAACAACTCTTCCGGTACTGAACTCAACTTTTCCGGTAAGTAAGCCGTCATCAGCAGGTTCAATAATTATCATGCCGCGACTATACTCCCAGGGAGCACCGTTTACGTTAAACTCCCATATACCTACAAGTGTAGTGTCTTCTGATGATGCAAATGTTAGATTAGAAAATGCAAGCACGAGCAGACTGCTCAAAAATAGTGATCTGAGTTTCATATAATTGAATTTTAATTGGTTGGTAGAATGGTGGCGTTCTATCAGCTTAATGAAAATTTCTATTTTAATCAGTAGTAACAGCAAAAAATTTCAGTGAAATTTCTCAGAATCTATTCGGTCGGATTTTTTGGTTCCTTATCAGCATCGGATTGATTTTCTGAAAAATCATCGAACAGTTCCTGCGCCTGCTGATCTTCAAGATCCATCTGCCTCTCCATGAGTAAACGGCGATGTTCTGCCATATCATCATCTTTCAGAATTTCATCAATTTCGCGTGGTTTTGGAAGCTCATCCACACTGTTTATACCAAAATGTTTGAGGAAATAGGCTGTGGTTTTATACAAGAGTGGTTTACCGGGCGAATCAGCCCTGCCGGAAACTTTCACCAACATTTTTTCGAGCAGCTGCCGCAGAATGTACCCTGAATCAACTCCGCGAATACTGTCTACCTCGGGTTTGGTGATGGGCTGGCGATAAGCAACAATGGCAAGGGTTTCTATTGCCGACTGGGATAGTTTTCTATACGCATTTTCATGCTGAAAGATACTGAGCCAGGGGTGAAATCTTGGCTGAGTTACGTACGTGTATCCGCCGCCTGTTTCTTCAATTCTGAAGGATAGATCATTCTCCTCAAATCGCTCATTTAGCTGATCAACGATTAGCCTGATGGTTTTTTTGTCAAGCTCAAGCTCTTCCTCACTTTCTTTTAAAATAGCGGAAAGTTTCTCCCAGGAGATTGGCTCCGGACTGGCAAAAATCAGAGCCTCCAATACGGAGGCAAGCCTGGTTCCATCAACAAAACGGTAATCTAACATAGATTTTCAGATTGCAACAAATAGTGGTTTGGGTGCAAATATAGGGCTTATCGCCGGTAACAAATAAGGGTAAATTCATTTTTTTCCGTTACCCGGTAGCCCAGCAAATGGAAAATATCTTTAACAAGAAATCTCGCAACATTCAGGTCCACTTCAAAACTACGGTTGCCGGTTTGTTTTACTCCCGGTAAAAATCTGAGAATTTTGTGCACAGAACTTCGCCTTAGATATCCTGATACTTCAAGCCAGAATGGAGAAACTTCTTTTATGATCAGAAACCCATCGCGCCCCTTTTTTTGGTAGAGCGGCATAAAAATGCGTCCGCTTTTTGGTGCACGAATCAAGTTACCATGCTCGTATGCAAGTGGTCTATTCTTCTCTATTGGAAGGAAGTTTTCAAACCCCTCAATCATTTGAAAGTCCATTGCATTATCCACCATTTTGTGATGAATGACTTCGTAGTACGTATTTGGCACATTTTCATAGACTTCAATAATGTCGCTCTGTTTACGGAGCTCACTATCGGTGAGTTCAATGTTTCCGGCATGGTGCAGAAGCAGATGCAAAAACGCCTCGCTCCTTTCAATGGAAAGTTCATCCTGATGGGCGCCGGCCTCGAAACCAAGTGCCCTGAATCCAAGATTATTGATATAGCTAAGCAGCGTACCCTGAATATTCTCCTCAATTCCAAGAATTTGAGGTACTGGGAATTTTCTGGCGATTTCTCGATTCTCAAGTGTATCATTCAGAAGTATAAATGCACAGCTTCGTGATGATGTAGTATGAAGATCAGCAAAAACAAAATTTTCAAGATTATCGGCATGCCGGTTTAGTATTGCCTCGATTACACGTTTAATTTCCAGGCTTTCCTTGTATTCAGCCGGTTTTGCGGCACCATTTCTTTGAGAGTAGTCTCTGCTTGTATTAAACAGTTCCCACAAACGGTTCAGATCTGTATCGATGTAGCGCACTCCCTGTTCAAGCGCTTTTAAATTTCCTGCAATGGCATAAACACTTCCGTAGAATTCACCTTCAAATTTTCTGAATTTTTCGGCAATTCGTTTTACTGCTATTACTCCGGCGGGCTCATTTCCGTGCATCCCCACCATAAGAACTAAAACCGGACCAGGTTTCCCTGCAGTGTAAGACCAATAAAGCCGTTCATTCTCTTCTAAAATTTCCTGGTCTGCTTCCTTAATCTGCATCAGTTTTTTTCTTCATCTTATTCCAAACGTCCCTTGTATCCTTATCTGTGATGATCCCGATCAGTTCACCGTTTTCTACCACGGGCAAACTGCTCACCCCTTTATCAAGCATCAAGAGCATGGCAAATTTAATATCCTCATTCGGGCCAATTGTTACAGGATCTTTTTCCATAACATCGCCCGCCGTTGCGAGATCTTTCTTTTGGGGGTCACTAAGATACTGAACCAATCGCTTTTTTGTTATAATTCCTTTCAGAGATCCGCGGTTATCCTCCACCGGAAGATGACGGATATTTCTCCATTCCATAATTTTTAAAACCAGGTAGGCAAGATCGTTTTCATTTGCCGTAATGAGGTCTGTCGTCATCACATTGCTCACAATTTCATAGTGAAGTTCCAGTTTACCTGCTTCGGTAAGTGTGGCGGTTTCCCACTCATGCACGGGTGAACCGCTAAGCCTTCTTTCGTTCATTATTACTGTTAGAGCGATTGCTGCCTCGTCTCTTGCCAGTTCCTTTTTCAGGTTTCGGTAGCTGTTCACAATCCACCTTGAGCCGGTTGCATGGCGTGCAGCCCGCTGTTCAATAACAGAGAGATATTTATCAATATCTTTTGTGCTGATATTCTTCGATTCAAGCCCCTCTTGCGCCATTGGCAGCAGTATATCGAGGATTAGGTTACGTGCCGAGGTAAGTCGGCCGTCCCAAACCATTCCGCTCTGAATACCCCACATGGCTGCTTTATGAAAATTCTCTTTTGCCTCTTCGAACGACAAATTTTCCCAATTATCACTGAATTTTTCAGGCATACTGCTCATCAATCCACACCAAAATGCCAGGTTTGCAATTTCATCATCCACAGTAGGACCCGACGGCAAATATCTGTTTTCTATGCGCAAATGAGGAATACCATTTGTAACGCCATAGCATGGTCTATTCCATTTGTAAATGGTTCCGTTATGAAGCTGCAAGGCCTTTAATTTTGGAATACCTCCTTCTTTTAGAACTTCAAGTGAATCTCTTTCGATGTCTGTCATAAAGAGGAGTGTATGCCTTGCAATATCATTTTTGTAAACATCACCCACATTTTTAATCCATCTGTTTCCGAAGGTTACCCGTTGCGCGCGTTCCCTCAGATGATATCCTTTTCCTCTCGTATCGATGCTTTGCTGAAATAGTGGTATACGTGTTTCTGCCCAGAGCTGTTTTCCGATTAATAGCGGTGAATTCGCGGCTACCGACAGTACCGGACCGCTCAGCATTTGTGACCAATTGTACATATCAGAAAACTCATTCGGTTCTATCTGCAGATGGCACTGGAAACTCGTGTTACACGCTTCAAAAAGTATATTATGATGCTTCAGAATCAGTTCATCCACTCCTGTGATGTTTAGCTCAAAATCTTCTCCTCGCAGTTCAGCAATAATATTAGCGAGTGCTTCATAACGCTGTTTTGGAGTCATATACTCCATCTGCACTGCTCTGTAATCGATGGTAGGTAAGATTCCCGTCAGAATTATTTTCTCTTCGAATGAACCGGCAGCCTGTTCTGCTTTATCAAGCAGGGAACGTAAACTCGCTTCCATCTCAGAAAGGCTGTTCTCCTGAAATGGCAGGGGATCCAGGTTTATTTCGAGGTTGTATCGAGCCAGTTCCGGTGTGAAGTGGGAATCAGAAATTTTTTCCAGAACCTGCAGCGAATTTAACGAAGGCCGATAATGCTTATCGACAAGGCAAAATTCCTGTTCAGCCCCGATACGGGTTATACCCGATTCGAAAAGACCATCCTCGAGCATTGTTTCAATCGCTTCTACATCATGAAGCAGGTGGCGAAGAAATGTCTTTCTCGATTCCGGATCTTTCGCAATTGAAAGCTCATGCTGGCCCATCTTGTGTACCTTTTTTTGGAAATATCAGTTATCTGCGGATTCCCTTTTTCCGTTAGTTTTGTGCAAATGTTTAAGCAGCCTGGATGTGATCGTCATATAATTTTGCTCCGTAATAATTCCAACGAGGCGATTATTCTTTAAAACCGGAAGACAACCGATTTTTTGCCCGTCCATAAGTTCTATTGCCTCAAGAATGGATGCTTCTGGATGGATCGTGATGGGGTTCTTAATCATAATATCCTCAACTGCCTTGCTTGATGAACCCCTGTTGTGCAGAATATCATTAAACTCTCTGAAAATCATTCGCATGGTGATCAATCCTACCAGATGCTTGCTGTCGTCTTCTACGGGTACATATCGAATTCTTCGCCACTCAAAGAGATTGGCCACAAGTTCGATGATATCATCCTTCTGAACGGTAAAAAGATCGGTCGTCATAAACTCTTCCACTAACAGGGAAGATGGCTGCCACATCTCCATATCATCCGGTTTAGCCAGCCCCCATTTATGTACAGGTTCGCCTTTGCGCTGATTTTTTATCATGGCATTTGTAACAGCCGTTAACGCCTGCTCTTTACTTACATCTTTACTGAGTGAATTGTAGGACTTTACCATCCAGTAGCTGCCCGTTTGAGCTGCTTCGGTACGTTCTTCAATTACATCCAGGTAACTCGAAATATCACCCTCGTAAACATTCGCATTTCTAAGCCCCTGTCTCGCCAGCGGCAGCAGTTCTTTGGTGATCAATTCAACCGCTGAATATCGTTTATCGCGCACCCATTTAAACTTGGTATCGAGCCCGAGTTTTGATGCCGCTATAAAGTTCATTTTTGCATCATCAAAATCGAGTACACTCGAAATGTCGGGATACTCAGTATCCATGCCGTTCAAAAGCCCTAACCAGAATGATGCATTTGCAATTTCATCCGTTACGGTGGGGCCGGATGGAAAAATACGGTTCTCAATGCGTAGGTGTGGCTTTCCGTTACTGATTCCATAGCACGGCCTGTTCCACCGGTAAACTGTTCCGTTATGTACCTGCAGAGCCATTAATTTTGGCACCCCGCCGGATTCAAGAATCTCCTCCACATCTTCGGTTACATTTGAACTGAGCATTACCCTGTAGCGGGCAATATCTTCCTTGTAGATTTCAAGAATGCTGTCTTTGAGCCACTCATTACCAAATGTAACACGCGGGCTGTTATCACGAAGATGATCCCCAACCTTGCGGGTATCAACAGACTGATGAAAAAGGGCGATACGTGTTTCGGCCCAAAGCCTCTTCCCAAACAGAAGAGGTGAATTTACCGCACCGGCTAATACCGGGCCTGTAATTGCCTGAGCAAGGTTGTATTTATTCACAAACTCATCAGGATTCACCTGCAGATGCACCTGAAAACCTGTGTTACAGGCTTCGAGAAGCGGTGTATCAAACCGCATCAGAAGTTCGTCCATACCCTGTATACGCAGATCATACTCATCACCACGTAATTTATTGATGGCATCGCACAATGCTCTGTACCGCGGTAACGGGGTTAAATTTTCAATATCAAGGTCTGATTTACGAATAGTTGGCAATACACCGGTTAGCACAATATCACCCTCAAATTGTTTGATTGCTTCTCGGGCTTTATCAAGCTGGTTGAGGATATTGGCTTCGAGCTGAGACAGGCATTTTCCTTTAAATTCCAGAGGAACCAGATTAGTCTCTAAATTGAAACGGGCAAGCTCGGTGGTAAACGCTTCATCGTTTAAAACTTCAAGCAACTCAATCGAAATGGGCAGTGGTTTTGCATATTTATCAACCAGGCAAAGTTCCTGTTCAGCCCCGATACGAATAGTGTCTGTTTCGAAGTAATCTTCCGCTAGCATTTTCTCCATTGCACGAATATCTTTCAACAGGTACTTAATAAATTCCTGAACCTGTTCTTTGCTTTCCGCGAGTTTTACAGTTTCTACACCCATTTGTATCAGGCCTTAGTGTGAAAATTGTATTTCGATGCTGCCTATCAATGCAAGTATAATATTTAATTTACATTTTACTATTCAAAATCAGCAACTTATTTGATAAATATGCCGATTTGGAAAATTTATGACCAGGATAACTTCACATTCTTCAATAAAATTGATTAACCATCAAAAGAATTGATTTGAGTTAATTTCGTGCCTAAGTTGGAATCGTTCTTCTGTAAAGAGTGTTTACAAAAACAAAAAGTTTAATGTCTGAAAACCTGAAACGTAACGAAATAGAGTCACTGATCTATCTCCTCGAAGATCCTGATCCGGAGGTGCAGTTTGGAGTGCGGAACCGATTTAAAGAACTTGGTGAAAATGCTGTTCCGCTGCTCGATCAGTTTCGAAGTGAATCGATCATCGAAACTGAAAAAGATTCTATTAACGAGATTATTTACTCTATAACATTCGGATCTATTCTGAACGAATTTGCCGAACTTGCAGAACAGGGAGTAGGTAACAGGCGCCAGCTTGAAGATGCACTATTATTACTAAGCAAGTTCGGTAACCCAACGCTGCGCACGGAAGAGTATCGAAAAAAACTGGATAAACTTAGCTCGCAAATTGGCAGCGAAATTGCTTATACGCCATCCATGACCGAGAAAATGCAGATTATGCTGCAGTTTGTATTTCGCGAATTGCGTTTCCAGGGAGATTCAAAAGATTATCACAACTCGGACAATGCCTACCTTGACAGAGTAATTGATCGCAGAAAAGGGTTGCCTATTATGCTGAGTGCTGTCGTGATTTTTTTAGCCAGACGGCTTGGGCTTCCGTTTTACGGTGTAAATATGCCGATACATTTTATGCTGATGTATAAAATGCACGACCGTGAGATACTTATTGACCCATTCGATAGCGGCTCTATTGTTACCTACAATCAGTGTTGTTACTTTCTGAAAAAAAATGGGATCGAACCACGGCCCGAACATCTGAAGAAAGCATCTGAAGCGGAGATGCTTAAACGCTGTATCCGAAATCTGATGCACGCTTATGCTAAAGACAAGAATGCAAGCCGTGTTGAAGACCTGCAACAACTTCTAAAAGTTGCCGAAACAAGCTTGTAAGTAACCGCGATCTACTCTACGGTGAGAAAAACACCACCTCGCCGGGGGTCTCCGCAGCCGGTAAAAACATTATCATTTGATCTTCCCACAAGATGAACACCTCCAAAAAAGAGGCTTTTATTATTCCAAACCTCTGCTTCAGGGAAATGTTTTTTGAGCTGTTGAATGGTTTCATTATCAAATCCACCTTCAATACTTAGTGTGTCTTCCTCAACGTGAATTCGTGATCTGTTCACCGCCTCTGTAAGATCACCCTCGTTCGCAATGCTAAATAGTAAGACTTGCAAAATGGCTGTTCTGATACGATTGGAACCTCCGGAACCGAACACCATTTCCTTACCACTTTGAAGCTGAAGAATACCGGGTGCCATCATTGAGCTTATTCGTTGATCCGGTTGCCAGTTTCCTGCACCACCCGGAAATAAATCCTCTTCACCGAGCATGTTGTTCAGCATGATGGATGTACCCGGAATAATCACACCACTCCCCTCACCATTACTTGTAGTAAGTGATGCAAGATTTCCAAATTTATCAGCAATACTTATCTGGGTAGTTCCCCTGCCTGATAAAAATCTTTGATGAACCTGTTTGATATATCGATTTAACAGATCTTCTCCAAGTAAATCAGTTAAACGATTTTCATTATGACGCACCATGTGATCCACTCTTGCGCGATTTGTTAGCCGCTGAATTACTGCAAGTCTTTCTGAGAATTCGGTACTTCCGGGATCGTACTTATTTAAGCCAATTTCTTCGCACAGTTTTGAGGCAAATGCAATTAATATACCGCCTGATGACGGGGGCGGATTTATGATATATCGGTTATCGAATAAGCTGCATTTAAGTGGTTTTCTCTTTACAACTTCATAATGGTGAAGATCTTTTCTCGTAAGATGCCCTCCTGAACCGGCACAAACTCTCTCTATAGCATTTGCAATTTCACCTTTATAAAAAAGAGTTTCCCCATCTTTGGCTAAGTTTTCCAGAAAATCTGCAAACAGGGGTCTTTTGAAAGTATCACCTTCACAAAGTAAAGTGCCATCATTTTCAGACGAGAAATAGCGTTTAACGTTCTTGTTTATTTGATAGATCGGTTTTACGATACGGAGCACTTCAGCCTGAAACGAATTCATCACCACACCTTCTTTAGCCAGATTTAAAGCGTGTTCTGCAAGCTTTTCAAACGGAAGTGTGCAAAGATCCCGATGAATAGCGAATAAGCCTTTTACAGTTCCCGGTGTAGCTACAGATCCCGGACCAATCCGGAAATCCTGCTTCGCAGTACCAAAATCAGCGGATATCTTAAAAAAAGATGCATCGTATTCCCGATGTTTAACAACGGGAGTTTGAGCGAAAAAATCGTATAGAACAGATTTGCCTGTTTGGGTTTTCGCAAGTAAGAAACCGCCTCCCCCGAGGGAAGAGAGTACCGGTTCAGCTACACAAGCTGTAAGATGAGCTGATACTGCTGCATCGAATGCATTCCCGCCATTTTTCAACACGTTGGCCGCACTTTCAGCAGTTTCAATGTGCCCGGCGGATACAGCTCCTTTCATAAACCGGTCTTTTTTATTTATAGTTTGTTATTAAAACTGCCTCGCGAGTACCGCTGTTTCCCTGAATGCTCTGTTTCTGCCATTGCTGCTGTTGTATGCTTCAACAAAAACAATGTAAATACCAATTCGATTTCTCTGGCCATCATCAGTGAGACCATCCCATATCAGCGAGCCCTGAAATCCGGCTGCGGTACCTTCAGCAAGTGTTCTAACTAACCGGCCGTAACGATCGTAAATGCGTACTCGCAACAAGTAATCAGGTTCATCAAAATTGTAATTGATGAACAGATTGTCTTCAAATCCATCACCATCCGGGGAGAATGGATTCGGGTCGAGAAACACACCCGTATCTGACCCAACAAATTGCGGTTCCTGGTAGATTGAATTTTGCCTCCCCGGACTCCCTCCCTGAATGGTAGTGTTTGAGCTCCAGTTGGATGCGTCGTTGGTTTCAAAATCAGGATTTATACGCTCAAGAGCTATACCGCGGGTATCAACCAAATTGGGATTGTGCCAATCGGGGCTGTAGTCCACCATATCAATTACCGTACGGGTGCTGTCAGCCAGATAAACGCGGCGGCCTGTATTTGGCAGGCTTAATGTGGTTCGAATCGATTGAAATGCGAATGGCGCAAAATCCTCGCTTAACTCAAAAAACTGTGCTGTTCGGCTTTCTGTAAAGGGTCTGGCAGAGGGTTCCGGGTAAAAAAGCGCGTATCCATTTGCGGGTATCCATCGCTGTGAGGATGTAATGGGATCAATTCGAACAATTTGCCCATTTTCATTTGGTTCATCGTGTAGAAAAATCCCCTCAAGAGATAATGCATAAGGCCGGCGATTATATATTTCTATATAATCAGACTGATCCGGAATTCCGTCGCGATCGTCAGCCAGGGGGTTATACATAATCTCATTAAATACAATGTCGGCCGGTTGAAGCGGTTGCGCAACCGGCTGCTCAATCTCGGATGATATATTTCCCTGAAAATCACCAAGATTCTCCACATTTAGCGTAATCGGTTCTCCCAGTGAGATTCCTGCTGCACTCAGCACAACGCGATTTCCGGCGGCAGGATCATATTCCAGCAGATCAGAAACCGACCCATTAACTAAAAACCTGGTATTATTCGGCAATTCATTTCTCTGATCAAGCCTGTTGGCCATCATACCATTGCTGTTAGAACTGTTTGTGCTTTCATTTGTAAGGTCGATAAATTCACTGAATACCACTTCAAGTGAATCAGGATGGAATATATTCGCAAAAATTATTCCGGGAGGGGTTACATCCGGCTCAAACTCACTATTTTCTTCAGCAGGAGTCGATCCGCGTTCATCCGTACTTAGTGCCCAGTTCGCTTTATCGATGGAAAGTGCAGCGGGATCTTTTCGCTCAAGTGAGATACCCGCCGGGTTATTATACCATGACGACTGATAGGTAAGACTATCGATAGCTGTGCCTGAAGAATTTCGGATCACAACGGCATCCGATGTATTATTTAGTGACTGAAAACCCGATAAGTAAACGATTCTGTATCGGTGAACACCAGAAAGTCGTTCTCAAGAATCGCGGTTCCGGCCGGTATATTTGCACTGCCAGTAGCATCGGAAAGTGTCCAGCCTGTGAGGTCAAAATTCTGTTCAGTTCGATTATAAATCTCAATAAATTCAGGGCTACCTGCCTGCAATCTTCTGTAAAGAATTTCATTGATTACAATATCCTGTGGCTGAACTACGCCAAACTCGAGATAGCGCACTGTTACGGTAGTGGGCTGCATCACATTGCCAAAAATATCACTGACATTACGGGCAGTAATACTGTATTCGCTGTCATTAACCAATTCTCCGCTCACAAAAAGAATTACATCATTTCCATCAAGCCCAACCATTGAAACAGAAATGGCCGGCGAAATGGAATAGTTTGAAACCGTAAGTGCTGTTTCCGGATCAAGCTCTTTGTTAAATCGAAGCCTGAATCCCTGATCCTCAAACTGAACCCCGCTCAGAAGAACCGGTGGTTGTGTATCAGGTGTTACTTCATTTGGCAGGCCGGGCGTACCTAACAATTCGTTCGGTGATTCTTCCCAGTTTTGCTGTAGTGTGGCGGGCACATCAGCGCTGAATCTTTCCAAAGCCACTCCATTTCCGCCCCAGCCGGAGGGCGTATATTCTAATGAGTCTGCCAGCACATCATTATCTGTAAACAGACGAATTTGATCGGCAACCGTGAGTGTAAAATTCGGGAAATTCGGAATTTCATGGAAGTTTCTTTCCCCGAAAATTTCATCCATTCTCTCTGCATCTTCTGTGATAACAATGAATTGACCCGGTTCCAAAAGAAGGTCTTCATCCGAAAGAATTCTCCGCGGTTCTGAGGCAATTTGCCTGCGTTGCAGCCTCCAATTTCTCAGATTAAGCAGTTTATCCGAATTATTGAAAAGCTCAACATAGCGTACATATCCTGTTGGCGGACGATACATAAACTCGTTGATTACAACATCCCCGCCTTCAAATTCATCAAAAACCGTGAATACAAACTCTGAATTATCAGCAATCTGAAAACCCCCGAGAGTACGAATATTCGATATGGTCAGTGTTCGGTTTCCAATAGGAAACGTACTTTCAAATTCAAGAGTAATATTGTCTGTTTCTTCAAAAACAATTGAAGATGGATTAGCTCCATTTACAGAAAAGTTTGCGGACCGCAGGTCATCTTCTCTGATATTTGTATTGAAAACCACTTCCACTTCACGACGAGAAACAGCACGTACTGTGGTTGCCGTAAGATTGAACTCCCGATCCACTTCGTTTGGCTGACCGGGTGTTCCAAGCAGTTCATTAGGCGATTCGGCCCAGTTATCACGAAACAGAGGAGATCGATCAGCGCGGCGGCGTTCAAGGGCAACCCCGTTTCCACCCCATTCCGGGCTATATCGAAGCGAATCCATTACCACCCCAAGATTGTTTTCGATAACGATTTCATCACCTCCGTTTTTTAAAGCCGATAAATTGCCTCCGGCATTTACAAACGGTATATCAGGGAAAATGGATAGCAGACTTTCATTCGGAATAATTACGATATAGGAATTTGGGGGGAGAATCGTTTGCTGATTGGTAATCGTACGCCGGGTACCTGTGTCGTTGACCTGCCTCCACCCGGACAGATCCACGGCTTTACCACTTCTGTTAAATAGTTCGATATAGCGTGTGTAATCATCCGGCTCGTTGTACATAAACTCGTTAATTACCACATCACCCGGTTCAGCCTGTTCTACCAAATAATAAGTAAACTGTGCCTGGGCACTGGCCAAAACATTTCCAAAAATATCCGGGATATCGGTTACTGTTACAGTATACGTTGTACCCGAATTCATAGAACCGCTCAATATCAAAAGTGCATTGAACGGATCAGTAAATTCAACCGCATCCACACTCAGATTGCTGCTGATGCTGAAATTGCTTTCAGAAATCAGTTCCAGATTTAGTGATCCGGCAAATTGTACCGAAACAGTATCAGCATTTACAAAACCAGCACTGATCAGGCGAGGGCGTTCATCATCCGGTTCTACGGTATTTTCTTCACCAGGAGTTCCAAACAGTTCGGCGAGTGATTCACCCCAGTTATTCAGATTATTTTCCGGTGAGCTGATACTTCTTCGTTCAAGTGACACCCCGTTACCTCCCCATGAGGATGGCACATATTCAATAAACTGTTCCACATCGCCATCGGGGTTTATCAATCTGATTTGATCGGCAACCGTTTGCGTGAAACCTGGATAGTTGTTCATCTGAAACCACGGACCCGATCCGTAAATTTCTTCGAGAAGTTCGGCATTCGGAGTAATAACGATAAATTCACCGGGTTGAATTGCCAAATCTGAATCACTGAAAATACCACCGTTACTTGGTGCACCTTCGGCCCTTCGAAGCTCCCAGTCTCGTAAATTGATCAAACGGTTTGAACGATTATACAGCTCTACATATCTCACAAATCCGGATGCAGGCCGGTACATAAACTCATTGATAATAATGTCGCCACTCTGATAGGGATCGAACACAAAAAAGCTGTACTGAGAATTGGAAGCTATCTCAAAGCCACCCAATGTACGTATAGAATTAATCGTAAGTGTTCGCTCACCGCGAGACAGATTTGAACTAAACTCAAGCAGTATCTCATTTCCGTTTTCTAAAACAACCGACTCGGGATTTGTACCACCCACAGAGAAATTAGCCGGAATCGCATCTGATTCACGTACATCTGCATTAAAAACAACCTTCACTTCATCTCTGCTGAGTGCTTCTACTGATTCAGCGACCAGCTCAAAATCCGGACTTACCTCATTCGGTTGACCGGGTGTCCCAAGCAGTTCATTTGGTGATTCATCCCAGTTTTCTGAAAATTCGGGTGTTAAATCAGTTCGTCTTCTTTCCAAAGCCACACCATTTCCACCCCATGTTGACGGATTGTAATCTACGAACTCAACTACATCCCCTTCGTTGTCGATCAGACGAATGCGATCGGGTGTAGTTTGGGTAAGTCCGGGATAATTATTCATCTGAACCCAGGGGCCATCACCAAAAATATCCTCAAGTAGAGAAACATTCGGTGTTACGACTACAAATCCGCCAGGCTCAATGGGCAGATCGAACTGACTGAAAGCCCCACCATTCGAGGATGCTCCTTCAGCTCTTCGCAACTCCCAGTCTCTCAA
>SLGA01000267.1 GCA_007123985.1 Balneolaceae bacterium
AGGTATGCTTGTGCAGGCAGCAAGTTTGTTGATTTTTCCGATTATTACAGAATTTTATCACTATGTTGCAGTTGCTTCACTGCTCGGAATTGGAACCGCAATGGTTTATCCAACGTTTTTATCAGCAGTAGCCGATTTGGTACACCCGGATGACAGAGCCGAGAGTATTGGTGTTTTTAGGCTTTGGAGGGATAGCGGTTACGCATTTGGCGCCATTTTTGCTGGTATAGTTGCAGATATGATTGGCCTCTCCACGGCAATATTCATCTCAGGGTTGATTGCATTTATATCAGGATTATATATCGCACTGCGAATGAGTGCACTGAATAAACCGGTGAGTAAACGATTTATAAATCAATGAAAAAGCATTTTTTAACCGTTTTAATACTAACAACAGGAATCATTATGTTTAATTTATTTTCAAGTTCAACCGGTGTTGATATAAGCGCCGAAGAATTCAAACAAAAACTCGAAAAAGATCCGGGAGTGGTTTTGGATGTTCGCACAGCAGATGAGTACAATGCGGGCCATCTCAAAATCACAGACTCTCAGCACGATTTTCTGAATGGTGAATTTCAGGATCAATTAGAGAATCTCGACAAAGATAAAACCTATTATCTCTACTGCCGTTCAGGAAACCGAAGTGGGCAGGCCGCACGAATAATGCAAAATAAAGGGTTTGAAAACGTGTACAATGTAGGTGGATTTCAAGATCTTGTTAATTTTGGGTTTGAAGCAAACGAGCCTGGCAATGAGTAAAGAAATTCCGGAAGATGCTTACAGGGAAATTGAGCGTACCATTGGCAGTGATCAGAGTGTTGTGGGAATTGATGCCAAAAAGACGCACATCATAATTATCCATATGCTGCAAAAGCTCGAACAGCGACTGGATGCGATTGAAAACCGGCTCAGCCAACTCGAAAAATAGGTTCACACGGCTGGTTATTTTAGACCAACAGCCCGTATTACCATTCCTTTACCCTGGTGGAATTCACCTTCCTGAAGTGGCACCTCCACTTCAACCAGTTTGGAAATTTTTAGCCCGGCGAGGAGTTTTCTGATTTGCGGTATAGTATAAAGCCGGTTGATATCTTTTGGTCCGCCCGATTTTCGCCCAAGCTGTTTTTCAGAGTAGCACTCCATAAAAAATGTACCGCCGGGTTTAAGAGCTGCAATAACTTTAGGCAAAACTTTTTCAGCATCCTCATTGGATAGGTGTACATAGATAAAGGCAGCAGCATCAAACTTTTCCTCTGGAATTTCGGCCTGAATAAGATTACTGATGATGTATTGAATTTTTACATCATGTTCAGCAGCAAGAGTATTGGCTTTTATTTGTGCCTTAACACTAAAATCAACAGCGGTTACGTCCCATCCGCGTTTTGCAGCATAAACAGCATTTCGGCCCTCTCCTTCTCCGGGAAGTAACAATTTGCCGGGCTGTAATTTCCCAATCTGCTCCCTGAAAAAGTTATTCGGCTCTATCCCATAAGCATAATTCTTGTCTGAATATCGTTTGTTCCAGAAATCTTGCATGGCTCACCTCTCCTTTTGCTTACAATTAAAAACTTCTCCCTACTGAAAAATATTCCAAATACTTTTTATAACATAATTTGCTTTATTTGTGAATGTGTATTGTCTGAAATTTAATCACTAAACAGTAGGGGTTAATCTGATGGATAAAACAGTTGTTGTATTCGGTGTAACGGGCAGACAGGGTGGAGCAGCAGCAAAACACCTGTTAAAAACAGGCTGGTCTGTGAAGGGAGTTACAAGAAATCCGGATAGTAAAAAGGCTATAAAACTTTCCGCATCGGGTGTGGAATTGGTGAAGGCAGACCTGGATAATCCGGAAGCTTTAAAAAAGGCTTTTGATGGAGTTAATGCTGTATTCAGTGTTCAGAACCCCTGGATCACAGGTCTTGAAAAAGAGATAGAACATGGAATACGTATCGCCGAAATGGCAGTTGCTGCAGACGTGAAACATCTTGTTTATGCATCGGCAGGAACGGGCGAAAGTAATACAGGCGTACCGCACTTTAATTCAAAGATAGAGATTGAAGCTCATATAAAATCTCTTGGGATACCATTTACAATTCTGCGTTCCGCGTCTTTCATGGAACTTATGCGTGATAAAGATTTTCTCCCCCCGCTGGTAATGTGGAATGTAAAACCAAAAATTCTGGGAGAAGACTTTCCTGTTATGTGGATTTCTACAGATGATGTGGGTGCCATTGCAGCTGTTGTCTGTAATGAACCGGATACATTTATAGGTAAGGAGCTCTCTTTAGGCGCGGACTTAAAATCAGTGAAAGAGTGCAGGGAGATTTACAGATCAGTTTATGGCAAACCGCCAAAAAGGATACCTGCACCTGTGTGGCTCTTTAAACTAATGCAAAATGATCTGTATCAGATGTTTCTTTGGATGAAAAGCCGATTAGAGCCAAAAAGCATTATCGATGAAACCAGACAAATCCATTCGGGTGCACTTAATGTTGAACGCTGGATGCAAAAAATGAAAGAGGTCGATTTTCCCTCAGCAGGGCAGGTAAGGGATTTTTAGTGATTCAAAAATCATCGTTGATTTCAACCCAGTAGCCGTCAGGATCGGTGATGTAGATCTGTCTTACACCATCGGGCCGGAGTGTCATTTGCCCGGGATTCTCTTCAAAATCGTAAAATGGAATATTATGCTCGGCCAGTGTTTCCAAAAAACCATCCAGATCGCGCATACTGAAACAGAGGTGGCTGCTGATGCTGTGGTCGGTGCGCTCTTCAGCCATTTCGATCACGTGAAGTTCCGCAAAGCCGATATCAAACCAGGCGTGAATGCCCAGCCCAAACGGTTCGGGGATCTGTTTTAATCCGAGAATATCACGATAAAATTGCTCACTCTCCTGCAGGTTCGTTACGCTGATGGCAATATGGTTGATTTTAACACTAATTTCCTCCTGATGGGTTTGGGAAAAAACTGCAGATGAAAGTAAAAATAAGAGAACGAATGAAATTATAGTTGGCTTCATAGGATTCGTATTCGGGTGGTTAGTTAACTGAAAACTGAATGTAAGGAATACTGTTTACTTTACGAATTTCAGTAAAGTTGCGGGGCCAACAATCTGCCGGCTTATCAAACCACCGATGATTGCAAAAGGCAATCATCGATATAAATTTGAAAAATAAAATTACTGGGGGGTATGAAAA
This sequence comes from Balneolaceae bacterium, assembly GCA_007123985.1. Lineage (GTDB taxonomy): Bacteria > Bacteroidota > Rhodothermia > Balneolales > Balneolaceae > Rhodohalobacter. The sequence goes on from SLGA01000267.1 coordinate 3,202, forward strand.
TCAGGCGGTTTTATGAGTCAATATTTTCAAGCCAAAATAAAGAAGGTAGCCAATGATACATATCATTAAACCATAAATTGCAGGTATTGAAGACACCTTAAGGCCTGCTGCAAGAATGTCGGGAGAAATTGTACCTGCTTTCTCTATGATCGTGAATGCGTCATAAAGGCCTAAAAACTGACCCGAAATTCCGGTTATAAATCCAAAGATTCCCAATTCCTTAACCAATGTATTTGACAATGGTTTAGAATCTTTATTTCTGAGCTGTATAAACCTAACAACTGAAGCTGTAATTATTGCGGTAAGTATAATGGTAAGTAAGCCCATAAAAAGAGGGCCGCCGGTAAAAAATAGATCTGTCATAATTGAATAAATTTAGTGATTAATGTTCACAAGAAATCTATCCTGGTATGGAGTTGTCAATCAATGTTATATAACCCGGTTCAATGGTATTTCATCGACAAAAACTGATATTCCTTTTTAAATAATGCATTTTAAGCAAAAACGAATGCAAATTGGTAAACATGTACTTTTTTGGAGTGTAGCTGCAATTGTACTGGTCATTGGGTTTGGCAGCAGTTACAGCGATTTATATTAAAGCGTTCTA
>SLGA01000281.1 GCA_007123985.1 Balneolaceae bacterium
CAAAGGAAGCCGACTTCTTCAGTCTTGGAACCAATGACCTTACACAATACACGCTGGCAGTTGACAGAGGCAATGAGAAAATTGCACACTTATTTGATAGTTTTCATCCGGCTGTTTGGAAATTAATCAAAATGACAAAGAGTGCTGCAGATGAGGCCGGTATTCCGGTTGCTGTATGCGGTGAAATGGCGGGTACACCTGAGGCTGCTGCATGCTTGATGGGAATGGGTATAAATGATTTAAGCATGAACTCAAGCTCAATTCCAAGAGTAAAAGCTGCTCTCTGTAATCACTCTCTTTCCGAAATGAAATTGTTGACAGAAAAGATATTAATGGCTAAAGAGCTACTTGAAGTACATGAACTACTTGAAGACTGGAGAATTTTTTAGTAGGAGCCATTTCGAATATTTGTTACATAAACAACATCGCCTTAGGGTAAAAAACAGAGTAAATAAGGCTGTAAGCACTTTTATTTATTTCAAGGTAAGTTGGAAAACGCTACCACAAGAAATATAATTAATCAATAAGCTTAAAAAGATTAATAAATAAGGAATTAATATTTATTAGCTATATTAAATATGTTATGAATATTTATTATCGAAATATAATTAAGTAACTTTGCAACTTCTTAATTATTCACAAACTGTTTATTACAATGCTACAAAAATCATTCACACCGAAAAGAACTGTTTGCAAGGTAACCTTTGCTATTCCAAAAGAGTGGGCAGATAAAAAAGTGCAACTCGTTGGAGATTTTAACGACTGGGACCTTAGTGCAGACGAATTAGAAAAGAAAAAAGACAGATGGGAACTTACCATGCGTCTTAAACCAGAAAGTAAATACCGTTTCCGCTATCTAATAGATGGCGAAAAATGGGAAAACGACGATGCTGCTGATGAATACATTCCAAACGAGTTCGGAACTGAAGACAGTGTTGTTGAAGTAGGAAAATAATAGATGGAAAGAAGCTTCAATGTAGAAAGATTCCGTAACAGATTATCTACTTCCTGGGTCGGTATTGATTTTAACTACATTGAACAAACAGCTTCAACAAATTCACTGGTGAAGGCAATTCCATCAGATGAATTGGTGCACGGTGCTGTTTTTCTGGCAGATGTGCAAAAAATTGGAAGGGGGCAGTATGAGCGCGTTTGGGAAGCTGCCCCTTTTTTAAATCTCACCTTTACACTTCTGTTTAAGCCTCCCGGAAGTAATAGAATTCCATTATTAAGCTTATCTGCGGCCGTTGCCATATCAACTGTATTAGAGAGATATATAGGTGAACCTGTTCAGGTTAAATGGCCAAACGATATAATCTGTCGAGGAAAGAAGCTTGGGGGTATTCTTACGGAAACTTCATTTTACGGCTCGGTTATAGATCGTCTTCTTATCGGTGTTGGTTTGAATGTAAATCAGAAGGTATTTAGTAAATCGATCGATCATAAAACAATCTCAATGAGTGAGATCGCTGGTAAACCTTTCTCCCGTGAAGATGTTTTGGCAACAACTCTAAGCGAAATTGAACATTCCTACTACAAATGGCATAAATTCGATCAACATCATCTTCGGGAAATCAATAACAAAATTATTGGTTACGGTGAATGGGTACAGATTACAATTTATGGTAAACTACAGCCCGGATTGTTCAAATTTATCGGGTTGAATGATAAAGGTGAACTATTGATGTTGAATGAGCAGATGGATGTCAATACATTCTCTTATGAGCAAATACGAATTATCCCCGGTAGTCATAAAGTTTCAGAAGGAAAAAAAGAACTTTCTGCCTGAACATTCGAGTGTAATTCTTGGAGTGAGCGGTGGACCCGATTCTATGGCTTTGCTCTATCTTCTGAAAAGGGCAGGAGTGAAAACTTTTGTGGTTCACTGCAACTACGGGTTGAGGGGGAAATCTTCAGATAATGATCAGGCACTTGTTGAAGAAATGTGTATGCTTTGGAATATTGAGTGCAATACAGTTCGGCTTGATGTTAAGGAATCATCAGAGAAAAATTTTCAGAACTGGGCAAGAGATCGCAGATATGAGATTTTCTTTGATTTAAAAAAACAGTTCGAAGCCAATTATATTGTTACTGCTCATCATCAAGATGATCAAATTGAGACGCTGTTTCAAAGAATTTTGAGAGGATCTGGACTGAGCAGCTGGAGTGGGATGAGCGTTATGGACGGAAAGATTTTCAGACCTTTACTTGATGTATCCAAAACAGAAATTATGGAGTTTGTACAGCAATTTAATATCCCGTACAGAATAGACAGCACAAACGAAGAGAGTACCTATGCCAGAAATTTTTTACGAAATAATTGGTTTCCCGAGTTAAATAATAAATTTCCCGGGTGGCGAACAAACGTTTTAGCTATAAGCCAAAGAGCCCAAGAGTTTAATCAACTGGTTAAACTTGCTGCAGAGCATGTGGTTACAGAAGAAGGAAATCTCCAAAGAGACGAATTTTTATCCAAACCTGAACCGGTACAACGTGCACTATTTCATTACGCAATGAAAAACCAGGATGCCAACACTCATATTTCCGGTAAATTTTTAGAGAACATTAATAAACTGTCTATGCTTCAAACAGGAGCTAAATTACCAATATCAGGCACATGGAATGTTATAAGAGACAGAGATTATTTTGTTATTTCTACATCAGAATCTGAAAAATCAGAAAAACAAACAGTTACCAAAAGCGATGTTTGTAACAACGGTGCTGAGAGTACATTCTTTAGCCTGAATAAGGCAGATTTCAGCGGTGATTTCCATCAGAATCAGCTCAGCCTTGATATCGATTCGATAACTTTCCCTATTACTATACGGCAGTGGCAAAATGGGGACACGTTTAGTCCGCTTGGAATGCAAGGATCACAGTTGGTTTCAGATCATCTTACCAACAGAAAAATACCTGCAGTTTTAAAAAAATCAGTAAAAGTGATAGAATCTTTTGATGGAACTATTTGTGCCGTTATATTTCCGCCCAATTCCGGTATCGATGAGATAGGAACTGTATCAGATGTGTGCCGATGCACGGAAAAGACAAATGAATCGTTAATTTTAAGTTATACGTAAGCTTCCTATGGATTTGTATCAACCGGATGTAGTGAATGTTAATGGTGAGGAGTTCAGGGTATACTTAACTCACGAAGAAATTCAGCAGCGTATCAAGCAATTAGGTCTGTTGATAAGTAATGATTATAAAGGAAAACGACCAATTTTTATTGGAGTTTTGAATGGGGCATATATCTTTCTTGCCGACCTTATGCGATACGTAACAGTTCCTTGTGAGGTTGATTTTTTAAAACTGAGCAGCTACGGAGATGAAAAAGTATCATCTGGCCAGGTACAGGATTTGAAGGAGATCGACGCCAACGTAAAAGAGCGTCACGTTATACTTGTGGAAGATATTATTGATACAGGCCTCTCGATGAAATACCTTGTTGAAAAGCTCAAGAAAAAGAATCCGGCGTCGCTTGCTGTTATAACAATGTTGCACAAATCGGAAGCGACCCGCCATGATGTTCAAATTGATTATACCGGTTTCAACATACCGAATTTATTTGTATTAGGGTATGGGCTTGATTATGCACAGGAAGGCAGAAATTTAGCTCAAATTTATATACCTGCAGATAAGAATAAATAAAATGCATCTTGCAAAGGCCTATAAAAGGTTGGTATATTACAAGTCTTGTTGATTTTGATTGGAGAGGTGGCTGAGTGGCTGAAAGCGCTCCCCTGCTAAGGGAGTATACCCCCAAAAGGGTATCGAGGGTTCGAATCCCTCTCTCTCCGCTTAAA
>SLGA01000342.1 GCA_007123985.1 Balneolaceae bacterium
CTCACATCTGTACTTTTAGCAATTGCTGAATTTAGTTAAGTTTGAAGCCAAATTTGGGTACTAACAAGCACTATCACTATTATAAAATGATCAAAAAGGCCAGATACACAGTTACTATACTTTTCTCACTTCTTTTATCCCTTCCCGGTTTCGCTCAGCTTCAGTCGCCCGACGAATTTCTGGGTTATGAACTCGGTGAGCGTTGGACTCTCCATCACCAGGTATTGAGCTACGTAAAGCATGTAGCGGAGGAATCGGATTATGTAACGATTCACCATTACGGGGAAACCAACCAGCATCGCGAATTGGTTTATCTGGTCATTACCAGCCCCGAAAATCATGAAAATATTGAAGAAATTCGCCTGAACAACCTTCGGCTTACCGGTCTTGAAGAGGGCAGCACAACGGACAATCTGAAGGGAATTGTCTGGCTCAGTTACAACATCCACGGCAACGAAACATCGAGTAGTGAAGCGGCCATGAGAACTCTTCATGAGATTGTTCGCCCCGACAGCCGCGAACCAAAACAGTGGCTCGAAAATACAGCGGTTATTATGGATCCCATGCTGAATCCCGATGGCCGCGACCGCTATGTAAATTGGTTCAGTAATATGCTTGGTGTTGAGGTAAATCCCACATTTGATGCCCGTGAGCATCATGAACCCTGGCCGGGCGGGCGTTCAAACCACTATCTTTTTGATCTGAACCGCGACTGGGCATGGCAGGTGCAGAAAGAATCGCAACTGCGGTATAACATTTATAAGCAGTGGTTTCCGCACATTCACGTAGACTTTCACGAACAAAGCTACAATGCACCCTACTACTTCGCGCCTGCAGCCGAACCATTCCACATGGCTATTACCGACTGGCAGCGTGAATTTCAGACCACAATCGGGGAAAACCACATCGGGTATTTTGATGACGAGAACTGGCTCTATTTTACCCGCGAGCGCTTTGACCTTTTCTATCCAAGCTTTGGCGATACCTGGCCTACATTTCACGGCTCTATCGGGATGACCTACGAGATGCCCGGGCACAGTCTTGCCGGCCTTGCAATTGAAACTGCTGAGGGAGATACCTTAACCCTTGCACAACGCCTGTTGCAACATCATACCACGGGCATGTCCACTGTAGAGGTTGCATCCAGATATTCGGATGAGATGATCAGCGGATTTTCCGATTTTTTTGAAACTTCCCGCAACAACGCCCGCGGCACATATAAAACATTTGTTGTGAAAGCAGATAATCATCCGGATAAAATCTACAACCTCCTCACATTTCTCGACAATCTGCAGATCGAATACGGAACTTCCGGTTCATCCAGATCAGCCAGCGGTTTTAACTTTACCACTGCAGAAAATGAGAGCATTCGTATTGAATCCGATGATATTCTGATTAGTGCCTATCAGCCACAGGGTAATCTTGTGCGTGTATTTTTTGAGCCGAATCCTGAACTGGCGGATTCGCTCACATATGATATTACCGCATGGGAAGCACACTATCGGTTTGGGCTGCGGGGATATGCTCTTGAAACACGCTACAATCCGGTATCATCCATTTCTGCTGATGATTTCAGGCATGCAGAGATTTCTGCTGACGGTCGGCCTTATGCATATATTACATCCTGGAACAGTATGGATGATGCGCGTTTTCTCGCTGAAATTACCCGTGAAGGTGTGAAAAGCCGTTTCTCCCGTGTGGATTTTGAAATAGAAGGCCAAGCTTTTGATGCAGGTTCACTTGTTATCACCCGCGAAAACAATCGATTGCTTGGCGACCGGTTTGATCAAATCATTCAAAAGGCTGCAGAAAACCACCATCGCTCTGTGCATGGAGTCTCAACAGGATTCGTTACTTCAGGTTCTGATTTCGGATCCTCAAACCTGCGCTACATTGAAAGACCACGGGTAGCCGTTTTGATCGGGGATGGTACTTCATCACTAAATGCGGGCGAAATCTGGCACTTTTTTGATCATCAGCTGGGTTACCCGGCCACTATGCTGCATACAGACTATCTGATGCGTGCCAGTCTGAACGATTATGACACCCTTGTTCTGCCTTCAGGAAATTATCGGGATATCCTCTCGGATGCTGCAATTGAAAGAATCAGTGCATGGACCCGTGATGGCGGCACACTCATCACTTTCGGGCAGGCAAACTCCCTGCTTGCCGGCAGAAATGGTTTCCAGCTACAAAGAAAAATGGCCGTTGATGAAGAGCCTTCAGCCGAAGATTTGCTTCAGCCATACGGCGACAGCGCCCGCAGAGCTGCAAGCAGCCGAACACCCGGCTCCATTTTCAGGGTAACCCTTGATACTACACACCCTCTCGCCTATGGCCTGGATTCTGAATATTTCTCACTTAAAACAGATGCATCAGCCTATAACTACCTCGATTCCGGCTGGAATGTAGGCACTTCTCGAGGCAATGCCCATATCAGTGGGTTTGCAGGACATGAAGCACAAAATCTGCTGCAAGACACACTCAATTTTGGGGTGCAGCAGCACGGCTCCGGCCGGGTTGTTTACCTGGTTGACAATCCCCTTTTCAGAGGCTTCTGGGAAAATGGCAAACTGTTGATGGCCAACGCTGTGTTCTTTGTAGGCAACTAATCTTCCTCTATTCGAGGGATCTATTTAAAAAAAATGGCGCAAGCGTGCTGCTTGTGCCATTTTTGAAAAAAGCTAAAGTTCGTATCAGCTAATAATATTTCTACTCAACCTTCATTTTGAAAAGTGCTGCAGCAATTTCAATTGGGGTGAAGTCACCTTCAGCGAGCGGTTCAAGCTGTTCGATATACTCTCGTAAACCACCGGCGTTCAGTGTATCTACAAGCTCTTCAATGTGTTTATCCATTTTTGAGAGCTGTACTTCCCTTACTGATGGCATCGGCAACGGTTGTAATCGGGTTCGTATAATCTTTTCGATAAACCGGATTCGTTTTCTTCCCCGGCCGGATGAAAAGGTAATAGCCATTCCTGAGCGTCCGGCGCGTCCGGTTCGCCCGATTCGGTGTACATAATACTCCGGGTCCTGGGGGATATCGTAGTTAAATACCACATCCACATTTTCCACGTCCAGACCGCGCGCTGCCACATCTGTTGCTACCAGCATCTCTATCTGGCCGCTTCTGAATTTATTCATAACTTTATCACGCACATTCTGGTTCATATCACCATGAAGGGCATCAGCAGAATAACCACGTGATTGCAGCTCTTGTACAAGGTTATCACACATTCTTTTTGTATTACAAAAGATCAGAGCAAGTTTAAAATTGCCCATATCCATAACCCGGGAAACCGCCTCCGTTCGCACCGAATCCCGAACTTCCATTACAAACTGATCGATTCCGGCTGCTGTTTCGGTTTTTCCTTCAATTTTAATCATCTCAGGATCTTCCATCCAGCGATTCATAATTTGGCGAATGGTTTTTGGAACAGTGGCAGAAAACATAACCGTTTGGGATTTTCCATGGCTATAGCTTAAAATCTGCTCCAGATCTTCGCGAAAACCCATGTTGAGCATTTCATCGGCTTCATCTAATACCACAAGTTTCAGCGCACCCAGTTTGAGTGTTCCGCGTTTCAGGTGATCAATCACCCGTCCCGGTGTGCCTACAACTATCTGTGCACCTTTTTTCAGCTGATTTAGCTGCCGCCCGATGGGCTGTCCGCCATAAACTGGAACTGTAAATACGCCGTTGGTAAATTTTGCAAGTTTTATAAGCTCACCGGTTACCTGTATAGCGAGCTCGCGCGTAGGGCATAAAATCAGCACGCTTGGAGTTTTAGAGCCTTTATCAGCCATTTGAATGGCGGGGATTCCAAATGCAGCCGTTTTACCGGTGCCGGTTTGGGCGTGACCTACCAGGTCATTCCCCGATAAAATTGCGGGTATGGTTTTGGCTTGTATGGATGTTGGTGCTTCAAAGCCCATTTCATCAACGGCTTTGAGGATTTCAGGCTGTATTCCCAGCTCTGAGAAAGAGATAATATTCATTTGTAATCTATAATATTGATTGGCACGGCATAAGTACGCTCTTTTGCAGCAACCATAGTTTCTAATTGTGGTTCAACCGGCGCAATTCTTCGCTCTTTTTTTATTGCAAATCGAAGGTTCTCTCCCGGCTAAAGTGCGTTTTGAAGTAACAATCAGAACAAGATGAGCTCAAAAAGTGTATCAGAAAACGAATCAGACAGGGTATTGTTGAACAACGTTGAACGAAAGGTACGGATTCCAATCGGATTCTCTGAAATTATTTTACCAGCAGTTGTTGTTCAAGCTTACCGAACATGTCATCATAAAGATGAACCCGTGTTTAATTTTCAGAGTTTGTATCTTTGATGGTGAGAAAAATCAAAATAAATTATGGCCCGCAAAAAGTTTGAAATTCCGGCGATGTATAAATCGCCAATCATAAAAAATGTAAAAGAGGCAAATGCAGTAACCGATCCGCGTAAAAAAGATCTTGAGCCCACATTGCTCGAGTTTGGCCCGGTCTCTTTTCTGATTCCCCGCCATTTCGGATTTTGCTACGGCGTGGAAAACGCCATCGATATTGCCTACCGCACGGTTGAAAATAATCCCGGTAAAAAGATCTATCTGCTAAGTGAGATGATTCACAATCCAACCGTGAACGAAGATTTGCAAAATAAGGGTGTGCAGTTCCTGTTTGATACTGATGGAACTGTTCGAATACCCATCACCTCGCTTACTTCGGACGATGTTGTGATTGTGCCCGCTTTTGGAACCACGCTCGACATTCAGGAAAAATTGCAGGCCCGGGGTATCGACCCCTATCAATACAACACCACATGCCCTTTTGTGGAAAAGGTCTGGAAACGCGGCAATCAGCTTGGTAAAAAAGGATACAGCCTGGTGATTCACGGCAAGCACCAACACGAAGAAACCCGCGCCACGTTTTCGCACAGTGCTAACCACTCTCCGGTTGTTGTGGTACTAAACCCTGACGAAGCCCAAATTCTTGCTGATATTCTTACAGAAAAACGTCCGCTTGATGATTTTGACACCTATTTCGGCCATAAATGCACGGAAGACTTCAATCCGCTCAAAGATCTGGAGTTTTTTGGTGTTATTAATCAAACTACTATGCTTGCTACCGAAACGCAGGAAGTGATGGATATTCTGAAACAGGCCGCAGCTGAACGTTTCGGTGAAAAAGAGGTGCTCAATCATTTTGCGGATACCTCTGATACGCTTTGCTACGCCACAAACGAGAATCAATCCGCCACGTATGCACTTGCAGATGCCAATCCGGATATAGCAATTGTTGTAGGTGGTTATAATTCATCCAATACCATGCACCTGGTGGAAATCCTGGAGCATCACTGTCCTACGTTTCATATTCGTGATGCGGGGGAGTTCGATTCGCCTGCAGAAATTCAGCACTTTAACCAGTGGGAAAAAGAGATACTCACAACGAAGAACTGGATACCCGTTGAAAAAAAGGATCTTAAAATCGCGCTAACGTCTGGCGCGTCTTGTCCCGATGTGCTTGTAGATGAAGTGTTGCTGAAAATTCTGGAATTCTACCCTGGTGCCAAAGAGGTAGAAAAGGTAATCAGACCCTTTGAAAAAACCGCGGCTGAAGCTGAACAGAATTAATCCTGCACCACCCTGAAATAGGAAACGCGTGGTGGCTGGAAACTTCGGAGCCGAACAATAAAATCCGTTTCAGCAACTTCAACCCGGGGTGTAACTCGTCCTGAATCATCACCTTCTATATCATCATAATCAACAAATGCCTGGAAAGGGCGCGTACCTTCTACCCGCGAATAATGATCAAGAGGAACATCAAACCGAACGGTTATTGTGGAGGGATTGTAGGTTACAGCGCGCCCGCTTGGCAAATTTCTTGTACGGATGGGCACACGCATTTCCGCCTCTGTAAATTCTGCAATTTTAAGAGAAACTTTTGCCGTTACCGGCGAAACAGACACTCCCTGAGAACCGTCTTGTATTCTCACATCTGTTTCTATACTTCGGTTTAAACCACTCATCTCAACTTCCTCGGTTTCCCACTCAGAAATCTCTGCCAAAGCCGATTCCGGGCCGGTTAGTGTAACACTATCCGGTGTAATAACCGGATCGCTGATAAAGCCAAACTGATCACGCAGATTTACATTGACTCTGCTCACAAGGGGAACCCTTTTGGTAGCTTTTCGTTCTGTTTCAATAACAAGCTGTGCAGGTTCAACCTGCAGAACGTTTAAATCGGAAAACGCACTTACCTGATTCCGGATCTGCTCGGTTAGATTTATCTGCTGTGCTTCTGCATTAATTAGCACCCGTGGCGGGTTACTGTAAACTGTTATCAGCTTCCACCCTTCTCCGCTAATATTAACCGAGGCAGCAGATGGCACTTCGTTGCTGATGGTGAGTTCTGAGGGCAGGTTTGTGAGCTGCAGGGGCACCTGAATGGTGATATTAAAATCACGGCTTAAATTTACAATAAACCAGAGCGACAGGGCAATGATCGTGGCAATGGTAAACGCAATCACTTTTTCGCGACTCTGAAACGTACCGGAATCTGTCTCTTCCGTACGTGCAAACCCATTGCCTGAAAAGAAGTTTTTGAATCGCTCTGATATGAATCGTAAAAATTTCATGATAGTCGAAAATACATATTATCTGATCATGTTCGTACAACTATTTCTTTAACTACTTTAGATTCAACCTTTTCGTTAAGGCGCTTAGCTATAGAATAACGATTTGCGTGCAGCTCAAACCGCCATGCTTCGGTTGATACAGTTACAATGAGCTTGTTGCCCTCAAATTTCAGGCTTTTTGTGATGGAGTTGATCTGTTCACCCACAACTTCCGGCCATTGGTAAAGTACCATCCCCCTTTTCAGCTCGGTTTGTTGCGGAATTTTTTTCATAAACTCCTTCAGGAGCTGGTTCATTGGTTTTGGTGCTCGTCCGAATGCCATGCTATAACTTTTTGGTTACTATTCCTGATGATACGGTAAACCATGAATTTTCATGGCTTTCTCGAAAAAGGAGCTCATCAAAAGGCCTTTCCGATGCAGATGTAATAAACGTTTGACCCGGATGTTTCGTGAGTGTTTCCGTAATAATATCTGTTTTTTGCTGATCGAGATTTCCAAACAGATCATCCAGAAGCATAATGGGGCGGTCATCCAGCTGATCGGTATAGTAAAAAAGCTGTGCCATTTTTAGCGCCATCGAAAAAAGTCTGTGCTGACCCTGCGATCCGTAATTTCTAAGCTCGGCACCATCCAGATAAAACACTACTTCATCGCGGTGCGGGCCAATCATAGTCTGCTCCCGTTCAGCTTCTTTATCAAAATGATCCCGGATCTGTTTTTCAAATTCACCTCGTATTTCATCAAATGTTTGCAGGCCAGGTGCTATGGTTTGGTAAACAAGTGATGGTTGAATATCAAGCCCGGTGATAAACTGATACTGTGTAAGCAGATACGTTTTGAATTTTTCCAGAATTTCTGCCCGCTTTTCAATGATCTTTGAACCGGTATTTATAAGTTGTATATCCCATGGCTCAAGATAGGTTCGCAGCAAACTAAGTGGCCCGTTATGCTCTTGAAGTAATTTATTTCGCTGTTTTCTTATTTTTCGATACTCAATAAGGTTTCGCAGATATGCCGGTGAAATCTGGCTGATCATGCTATCGAGAAAGGTTCTGCGTTCAACGGGACCTTCACTTGTCAGTTTCAGGTCCTCGGGGCTAAGTACCACCACAGGCACTCTGCCAATCAGGTCGGAAAATCGATCGAGGGGACTGTCGTTCACAAAGATCTTTTTTCCTTCCCCACGGGAATAGCTGCAGCTTATTTTGAAACATTCTCTGATTTCACCCTCAAAATGTCCGTGAATCATAAAGTATTTGCTGTTGTGATTTACAACATACCGATCGCTGGAGGCAACAAAACTGCGTGACATACACAAATAGTGGATCGCATCAATCAAACTGGTTTTTCCGGATCCGTTTGGCCCTGTTATAAGGTTAAGATGTGGAGAAAAATCTACATTTGTTTTTTCATGATTTCGATATCCATCTAATGCAAGAGTCTGAATTTTCATGGGTATTCCGGCATTAGATATTCCTGTAACCAGCTCCATGTACATTCTGCAATAAGAGCCGATCCCTCTTCATTCGGGTGGCCGTCTCCCTCAATCACAATTCCTGTTGAATTTCCTTCGGTATGTTCCATCATACATTCAGATATATCGAAAAAGGGAAATTTTTGAGGGTTTTCTTCCATCAATTTTTCCCAGAATGGCTGTGTGTAGTATTGATCTTTGCCAAAGCCAAAAAAACCTGTGGTGGTTACCATAAAATCACACTCGTTTTCTTCACACCAGTTCTTCATTTTTTCCAGCAGCAATACACCAAGCAAATTTGAGTAACCCGATTCAATCTGTCGCTGCTGCTCTGAAGGAAGTGCTGTTTGGGATGTTTGATAATTGAATCCATTGGTTACATCTTTAAAATAGAGATTATCCCACGCTATAGATACCAGCAGGTTCATCAGATCAGAGTGGCGCTGGAATGATCTGTACCAGCCCTGCCTTCCTATTTTCATCATTAGCTTGTTTGGTTTCCAGCGCCGGCTTTGAATAAGTGATGAGTCTGCCTGATTAGCAATGAAGAGATTTTTTGAAATAGAACGGTCAATATCGGCTGTATTCAGCACATAGATTACCACATCGGGCGATATCTTTTGCCCAAACTCTCCTAGCCATAGCGGCCAATCGGCAAGGCCCGCCCCGCCAACTCCACCATTTAGCAGGTTTATGCGTTTATCCGGAATAGCTCTATTTACATGTTGCTGCAGCTTTGCTAAAAAAGTATCATCTTCATCCAGAAGCAGGCCAAATGTGAAGGAATCTCCCAAAAAAAGAACCTTCAATTCATCATCAGGCGGCAATACGCCCCCTCTAAGCCCCATCTCGTTCAGCCTGTACTGAACGCTTCTTTCATTGAAATTATGGATAGCAGTTACACCCGGCTGATTCATCATGAACCCATCAGGATGCATTTCAATCCAGGTGGTGAGCCTGTTTTGTGGTAAAAAAATCCGCACAAGAATTTCTGCAATCAATAAACCGATAATTACACCGGCAATGATCAGCACAAGAATTCCTGCACGGTTTTTCATTGAGTTGAATTATCGGCTAATATTACAGGCCGAACACATCTCTGCCCAAAAATAGTGCGTTCTCGCCCAATTCCTCTTCTATTCGCAGAAGCTGGTTGTATTTTGCAATCCTATCAGTACGGCTCATGGAACCGGTCTTGATCTGGCCTGCATTTGTTGCAACCGCAATATCGGCAATAGTAGTATCTTCAGTCTCGCCTGATCGGTGAGAAATCACCGCTGTATAGCCATTTTTATGTGCCATTTCGATCGCATCAAGCGTTTCTGTGAGCGATCCGATCTGGTTCACTTTAATAAGGATTGAGTTAGCGATATTACGTTTAATCCCTTCGGCAAGGCGAGTGGTATTAGTTACGAACAGATCATCACCCACAAGCTGCACCTTATCACCTATTGCATCCGTCAGTGTTTTCCATCCATCCCAATCGTTTTCATCCATTCCATCTTCAATAGAGATGATTGGATATTTTTCTGTCCATTTTACCCAATATTCGGCCATCGCATCAGAATCCATTTTGGAACCGTCGCTCCATTTAAATTCGTATAGTCCGCTTTCTGCGTTGTAGAACTCTGCAGACGCTGGATCAAGAGCAATGAGTACATCATCACCAGGGGTGTATCCCGCTTTCTCGATCGCAGTAAGAATCACTTCTACAGCCTCTTCGTTGGATTTTAAATCCGGTGCAAAACCGCCTTCATCACCCACAGATGTGTTGTACCCTTTTGATGAGAGTACCTTTTTAAGATTATGGAAAATTTCTGCACCCATCTGTACAGCCTGGCTGTACGAAGCAGCACCAGCGGGCATTACCATAAATTCCTGCGGATCAACGTTATTATCTGCATGTGAACCGCCATTAATAATGTTCATCATTGGAAGCGGCAGTACTTTTGCGTTCACACCACCCAGGTATCTCCATAAAGGCAGCCCTGAATTTTGAGCAGCAGCTTTCGCCACAGCCATCGATACGCCAAGGATTGCATTTGCACCCAGTTTCGATTTATTTGCAGTACCGTCCAGCTGAATCATAATCTGGTCGATCTCAGTTTGAAGGTGAACGGGGTAGCCAACCAGTTCGTCAGCGATTGTATCGTTCACATTTTCCACTGCTTTCTTTACACTTTTTCCGAGAAAATAATCGGCGTCACCATCTCTCAGTTCAACTGCTTCATGCTCTCCGGTTGATGCCCCAGAAGGAACAGCTGCACGTCCCACTATCCCGTTTGTTAATGACACATCTACTTCGATGGTAGGATTTCCCCTTGAATCCAAAATTTGTCGTGCGTGAATATCTTCTATTAAACTCATAATGTTATTTTTTTGTTGATTTGTTATATCCATGTAATGTACTGCTAAATCCTGTTACCATAAAGTAAAACCCATGAAACCTATTCTACTTTTTGATATTGACGGCACTCTAATGCACGTTAAACATGCTTTTACCCGAAATTTAATCTCGGATATTCTAAATGATTTCGGTATCCGTTCAAATCCTCTTGAAGATGGAAGCTACTCATTTGCAGGCCGCACAGACAAAGAAATCTTTACAAAACTGATTTCTGCAGAAAAAAACAGTTCGCAGCTTTATGATGAAGTAAGAGAAAAGTACCTCTATTACATGAAGCATACCTTCTCAACGTCTGATGCAGATTGTATAGACGGTGCTATGGAACTTGTTGAATTTGGAAAAAAGGAACAATACCAGATGGGACTCTGTACCGGAAATTTCAGAGAATCAGCGTTTTATAAAGTGGATGCAGCAGGTTATCAGAATACGTTCCTGTTTGGTGGTTTTGGCTGCAACCATGCCGACAGAAAGCATCTGCCAGCAGAAGCATCAGCTGATTTTGAAAATCTGAACGGATTCAGGCCCGCACCCGATCGCTTTGTGGTAATTGGTGATACACCAAACGACATACGGTGTGCGAAACATTTCGGAGCTATTTCGGTGGCGGTAAGTACAGGCAGTTTTACTGAAAAAGAGTTGAAAGAGAGTGCACCCGATATATTGGTATCCGACTTGCGGGAACTTATCGATCATCTTCCGGAAATGTGATTCTGCAGCTGTTAATCTACCAGAACCAGCCGAATGTAAAGGTGATCTGTGGCGAACCAAAAAAGCTTTGCGGTTCGAAGAAAGGCTCAAAAAGAATTTCGCCGTTAATATCTGTCTGAACCACATTGTTACGCGGGATATCGGTTCTGAATACTGGCTGATTAGGCATCATTAACTGAATCGCATCCGGGAAATAGTAGAAGAAATAGCCGAATTCAATACTGCTCAACCGTGCAAAATTTGCACCAATATCGAGCCCTATTTTAAATTCACCGGCCCCGCCAAGATGCCAATCACCACTACTGAAGCCTGTAAAAATATCATTCACCTGCGTAGGTTGAAGCCTGAATAATTCATCCTCAACAATAATTAATTCATTGCCTGTAAACCTGTAGCCCAAATTATTGGGATCATCAAAATAGGGATATGTAAATGCGGCCGCCGGCCCAATAGATGCACTCAGGAAAAATCTATACTCTTCCTGAATGGTATTAGCAAAAATACGTTGCCGAATACCCAGCATCAACGGAAATGCAAATGCACGCTGAAATTTATTAGGAACAATTTGCTGCCCGAAAAAGAAATCCGTGAAGGTCTGTTCACTTGCATCGCGCAGGGCGGTAATTCGGAGTGATGCCGTAAGTTCCGTTTGCCGTGCAACAACAGCCCGAAATTCGGAGCCGGCTCCAAAACCGAAATTGTTCATTAAAATATTAAAACCAAAACCGGTTCCGTACTCATCCTGCAGAACGGAAACATTTCTGGGAGTTTGTATTACATCCGGCTCTATTACCTGGGCACCGGCTTTTTCCAGTGCAGGAATCAAAAGTATTAGTGCGGATGCAAAAAAGGCTACAGCTAAGCGAATCATATTGGCAATGTTAAATCTTAATTTTTTGAATAAACGAAAATTTTATCTCCTGCATTGCATCATTTTTAAATAAAATACAGTATTTATCAAAGAGCATTTCATTTCTTTGCAATACAAATTTGATTATTGTTGCAAATTGGCTTTTATTCAGGCAGAAAAATTGCCCTTATTATTAATTTATACTTTCCAATTGGGTTTCAACAAAATATGAGCACAATTACAAAATACCTGGTATACGGGCCTAATGATACACTTCGCAGGCTTCCGGCAAAATTGTTTGAAAAATTTGAACCGAAATATCTCTATAAATACACTTCACCGGACTCTTCTGATCAGATTTTTGTTTCTGTTTTTGAACAGTTTGAAAAGCAGATTAATGCAACCATTACACTAACCTGCGTGCTTGAGTGCACTCCAACTCATAACCGTATTGAACTGAAAAAGTCTGGCGGACGAATGGGTTTCAGGGGAAGTTCGCTTTCTGAAGAAAAAAATGTGGAATCGGACGTGGTGGATTTTGTGATGGACTTTTCAAAACGGTTTGGACTTTCACTTCAGGAAGAGGTTGACAACAAAGCTGCCGAAGATTCTGAAGAAGCCTGATCTGTACTCAACCTTACTATGAGTAACAAATCCCAACTTTGGACCGTACTTGCTATGCTTGAGTGGGCTACCGGTTACTTTGAGTCCAAAGAAATCCCTGATCCAAGGCTCAGCATAGAGTGGATTCTTGCTGATATTTTGGGGATCAAACGGCTCGATCTCTACCTGCAATTCGACAGGCCGCTTTCACAGGACGAACTCAATGCCATTCGCCCTTTGGTAAAACGGCGCTCAGAATTTGAACCCCTGCAATATATCACAGGGTCTGCCCAGTTCCTCAATGCTACCATCGGGGTAAACAGAGACGTTTTGATCCCAAGAATAGAAACCGAGCAGCTTGTTGATTTACTGCTTTCCGATTTTGAAGCGAAAAAAAATCAACCCATTCATCTACTCGACATTGGAACCGGAAGCGGATGTATACCCATAGCCATAAAGAAAGAATTTCCCGATTGGCATTGTTATGGGCTTGATTTGTCAAAAAATGCCCTTGATGTAGCATCATCGAATGCGGAATTGAACCAAACTGAAGTCTCTTTTTTCAGGGCAGATTTAAACTAGCTCGATAAATCAGCTGATCTAAAAGAGATCCAATTTGACATCATCATCTCCAACCCACCCTATATCAAACCTGAGGAAAAGAGCGAGATGAATCCTCAGGTTTTAAATTATGAGCCTGAACTTGCACTTTTCACAAATGATCCGTTGCAAGTTTATGAAAATATCATCCAGTTCTCTGCAACACTTCAGGCATCACTATATCTCGAATGCAATGATAAAACAGCTGTGGAAGTGCAGCAAATAGCGGCACGTTACTACGAACAAATATCCCTCCTGAAAGACCTTGATGGTAACGACCGGTTTCTTACTGCAAAAACAGCGTAACCACCCATTAGCCATAAGGTTTTATCGATCATCTGAAGAATTTCAAAAAAA
>SLGA01000260.1 GCA_007123985.1 Balneolaceae bacterium
GAAGCTTTATGGATGCCGATGTGTACAATCAGGTATTTACGCTGCACGGCGCAATCATGATCTTCTTCTTCCTGATTCCTGCCGGACCTGCTGTATTAGGAAATTTCATATTACCGCTTCAGCTTGGTGCTAAAGATGTTGCCTTCCCCCGATTAAACCTTGCCAGTTATTATATCTATGTAATTGGTGCTCTCTTTACACTTTTCGCCATTTTCACAGGTGGCGTTGATACCGGCTGGACCTTCTACACACCTTATAGCGCCACAACCGGCGGTAATGTGATGGCGATGACAATTGGTGTGTTTATACTGGGATTCTCGTCTATTTTGACTGGGCTTAACTTTATTGTAACCATTCATAAGATGCGGGCACCGGGCATCACCTGGAATAAACTGCCTCTAAATATGTGGGCACTTTACGCAACCAGTGTTATTCAGATATTGGCAACTCCGGTACTTGCCATTACTTTGCTGCTTCTTACAATGGAAAGAGCTCTTGGTATTGGGATATTTGACCCTGCACTTGGCGGTGATCCCGTGCTCTACCAGCATTTCTTCTGGTTCTATTCACACCCAGCTGTGTACATTATGATTGTTCCGGGTTTTGGAATTATCTCAGAAGTGATTTCAACCTTTTCAAGAAAAATTATCTTCGGATACTGGGCAATCGCTCTTTCTTCACTTGCTATTGCCTTTATCGGATTCCTCGTGTGGGGACACCACATGTTTACCGCCGGGCAGTCATCACTTGCAAACATGGTATTCTCTTTCCTCACTTTCCTTGTTGGTATTCCAACAGGTATAAAAATCTTTAACTGGCTGGCTACCATGTACAGAGGTTCGATTGACATGAAAACACCCATGCTCTATGCGATGGTGTTTCTGTTCCTCTTTACCATCGGTGGGTTCACCGGTATTATGCTTGGTGCCTTATCTGTGGATATTCATCTGCATGATACCTATTACGTTGTAGCACATTTCCATTATGTAATGATGGGCGGAATGGTAATGGCATTCCTTGCAGGTTTACACTATTGGTGGCCAAAAATGTTTGGAAAGATGTACAGCGAATTTTGGGCTAAAATTTCACTGGTACTTCTGTTTATTGGCTTTAACATGACCTTTCTCCCCCAGTTTGTAATGGGTGCACAAGGTATGCCAAGACGATATTTCAATTATATTGATCAGTTTCAGTCGTTCCACCAATTCTCTACAATTGGTGCATATGTAATGGGTGTGGCTTTTGTACTAATGGCCGGTTATATGCTACATTCACTTCTGAAAGGAAAGCCGGCAAGTGCTAACCCCTGGGGAAGCCGTGCACTCGAATGGCAAACATCTTCGCCGCCCGATCTGCATAACTTTCACCACACACCGGTTGTTATCAACGGCCCATACGATTATCACAAACCTATGTCTGAATTTCAGCTTGGGATTGCAACATCACACAACGGTCACCATACTGGGGAAACGGTGAGCGTATCCAAAACTGAACAAGAACAAGCGTAATTTAACGAATCGATCATGTCTCAAACTTCTTCAACTGAGGAAAAGTTAGACCACCTGAAACACTATTTTGTTGACAGCGACCAGCAGTTCGAAGCATCAAAAATGGGGATGTGGGTCTTTCTTGTTACTGAAATTCTCTTTTTTGGTGGGCTTTTTGTCGCTTACATCGTTTACAGATCCTGGTATCCCGAGTTATACTTGCTGGCATCAGAAGAACTGGATACATTTTGGGGAGCTGTAAACACAGCTGTTCTTATAGGAAGTTCACTAACCGTAGCGATGGCAATACGATCTGCTCAGCTTAATCAGATTAAAGGTCTCATCATCAACCTTTGGATAACCATCGGTTTAGCATGTACCTTCATGGTGATTAAGTACTTTGAGTACTCTGAAAAATTTGCAAAAGGCATTCTTCCGGGATCAGCTTACAGCTATGAAGGAGTAGAACACGAGAAAGCAAACATATTTTTCAGTATTTACTACATGATGACCGGTCTCCACGGAATCCACGTATTGATTGGAATCGGCTTAATGGTCTGGTTGGTATTCAAAGCCAAGAAGAAAGTATTTCATAGCGGCTATTACACTCCCGTTGAGATTACCGGTCTCTACTGGCACCTTGTTGACGTAATCTGGATATTCCTTTTCCCACTACTTTACTTAATCGACTAACTGAAACATTTTTTACCAATGAGCGGACATCATATATCTTCAGCCAAATTTTTATGGGGAGTAGCCATTGCGCTGTTTATACTCACATTTTTAACCGTGGCCGTTACGTGGATACACATACCCGGCCCATGGAATGTTGTGGTAGCTATAGCAATAGCCGTGGTTAAAGCTTTAATTGTATCAGCATTTTTTATGAATCTCTACTGGGATTCTAAATTCAATGTACTGCTGTTTGTTATGTCGATTGCATTTTTCCTGCTTATGATCGGTATCACGCTGCTGGATACTCTCTACAGAACCGACCCTTTACCCTCTTTTTGATATGTAGCTTTTTAAATCCTTTTAAAAGCCGGTTTCTTACGAGACCGGCTTTTTTTGTTTATTTTAAACACATTCATATGAATTAAAACCTTCAGTAACTGAGTCTGCTAATGTCGCAAAACAAACCATTCCGATTCGGAAATTTTGATCTATATGCAATAGAAACCGGCCGGTTTCTGCTTGATGGCGGTGCTATGTTTGGAGTGGTACCTAAAACACTTTGGAGCCGCCAAATACCGGCTGATGACAAAAACAGGATAAAAATGGCTATGAGGTCACTTCTTATTAAATCACAGCCAACAGGAAAAACATACCTGATTGATACCGGAAGCGGCGATAAGTTTGATGAAAAAATGTCGAAAATATACGGGCTTGATTATAATCACAGTACACTTTTGGGATCTTTGGATAATGCTGGTATACAACCGGAGGAGATAACGGATATTATCTTCTCACACCTGCATTTCGATCATTGCGGCGGAACCACCACATATAATGAAGATGGCGAACTGGTTGAAGTGTTTCCCAACGCAATCTATCATGTAAATAAACGCCACTGGGAAACGGCTACAAACCCAAATGCCCGGGAAAAAGCGAGTTTTTTTGATGAAAACCTCGATCCGATAAAAAGAAGCGGCCGCCTGAACTTAATTGATGATCATCACATTTTTGAGCCTGGACTATCCGTACTTCCTGTAAATGGACACACCATTGGCCAGCAGCTTCCTGTGATCAAACAAGAAGATAAAACCATTGTTTTTGCAGCCGATCTATTTCCAGCCGCTGCCCATATCCCCCTGCCGTGGATTATGGGTTATGATATGGAACCAAAAGTAACACTGGCCGAGAAAAAAATTATCCTTGAAAAGGCAGTAGATGAAAACTGGTTCTTCTTTATGGAGCACGATGCCAGCAACGAAGTGGTTACTATTAAGGAAACGAATGGCAAGTACTCAATGGATCGCTCAATTACTTTGCACACAATCTCATAAATTTCAACCAGCATCGTTATCGGATAGCAGTTTAATTGTTTATAAAAAGGAATGCAGCAGACTCAACAACCAGAAATAAAAGCAGCAAGAATTTTAGATATCCTTAAACAGGGGTATTACAATCTGAGAAAACGGAATTCCGCTGCTGTAATTTTTGGATCAACAGCTGCTCTTTTAGGTGGTTTTGTTATTCTCATCCTTTTGGAGCGATCTCTATTTCTTTCTGTCAGTGCAAAAATTATACTGCTCTCTCTTCTGCTTTTTGGCTCATTCATCGCGGGATATTTGATATTTATAAAATCA
>SLGA01000209.1 GCA_007123985.1 Balneolaceae bacterium
AAATTGCCGCTTTCGACTACGGAATTAAACAGAATATCATCAATAACTTTGTGAATAGAGGCTGTACGCTGCGTGTTTTCCCCGCAGAAGCCGAACTTGAAGATGTAAAAAAATGGAATGCAGACGGTTATTTTTTCAGTAACGGTCCGGGAGATCCTAACGCTTCTTCTACCTACGGCCTGCCGATGGTTAATTATGCTAAGCAAACCGGCAAGCCGCTTTTTGGTATCTGCCTTGGGCACCAGCTTATGGCTTTATCAGAGGATATTCCTATCAAAAAAATGTTTGTTGGCCATCGCGGTGCTAACCAACCTGTGAAAAATATGGAGACAGGCCTGGTAGAAATTACAACACAGAATCACGGGTTTGCTGTGGATGAAAAAGAGATCGATACATCGAAAGTAGATGTAACCCACATCAACCTGAACGACAAAACCATTGAAGGCCTCAAGTTCAAAAACTTTAAAGGGATGTCGGTTCAGTATCATCCGGAAGCATCGCCCGGCCCGCACGACTCCTCATATCTGTTCGATCAGTTTTTAGAAATGATTAAAGAAGCCGCTCAGTAGCAACAAAATCCTGAAACTCAGAAATTTTCACTCAAAATAAAACGATAAATGCCACGCCGTACAGACATCAGTAAAATTCTTATTATCGGTTCAGGTCCCATTGTTATTGGCCAGGCCTGCGAGTTCGACTACTCCGGAACACAAGCCTGCCGTTCACTGAAAGAGGAAGGTTTTGAAGTTGTCCTGATTAATTCGAACCCGGCAACAATCATGACCGATCCCATGATGGCTGATGCCATCTACCTCAAGCCACTTACCACGCAATCCATCAAAGAGATTGTAGAGATTGAAAAACCTGATGCTGTTCTACCTACCATGGGCGGCCAAACAGCACTAAACCTTGCACGCGATTTGCAGCATGAAGGGTTCTGGCTGGAAAAAGATATTAAAATTATAGGCGTGAATATGGATGCGGTTGACATCACGGAAGACCGCCAGCTTTTCCGTGATTTGATGGAGAGTATAGGAATAGAACAGTGCCGCAGCCGAACGGCAAATTCACTACTTGATGCCAAAGAAATTGTTGAAGAACTTGGTGGCCTGCCAATTGTTATACGGCCTTCATTTACACTTGGCGGAACCGGTGGTGGAATTGTTTGGAATGAAGATGAATTTGAGCGAAAAGTACTCAGAGGCTTGGAGTTGAGCCCTGTTCACCAGGTTCTTATTGAGGAGAGTATTTTTGGATGGAAAGAATTTGAGCTTGAACTGCTTCGCGATAAGAATGATAATGTTGTGATTGTCTGTCCCATCGAAAACCTCGACCCCATGGGAGTACACACGGGAGATTCTGTAACCGTAGCACCAACACAAACTCTCACGGATAAACAGTATCAATTACTGAGAGATGCAGCCATAAAAATGATGCGCTCTATCGGCGATTTTGCGGGTGGTTGTAATGTACAGTTTGCGATGGAACCCGGCAGCGACCGCCTTGTGGCCATCGAAATTAATCCGCGGGTAAGCCGGTCTTCTGCCCTTGCATCGAAAGCCACCGGTTACCCCATAGCAAAAATTGCTACAAAACTGGCTGTTGGCTACACACTTGATGAGCTTCCAAACCCTATCACGCAGGTATCATCTGCCTGCTTTGAGCCCTCCATCGACTATGTGGTAGTGAAAATACCACGGTTTAATTTCGATAAATTTTCCGGTGTAGATGAGGAGCTTACCACTCAGATGAAGGCTGTGGGTGAGGTGATGTCCATCGGGCGAACATTTCCTGAGGCGATGAATAAAGCGTGGCAATCGCTCGAGATCGGGCGAAGCGGCCTGGGTGCTGATGGTTACAGTGAACCCGACAGAAAAACGGTGCGC
This sequence comes from Balneolaceae bacterium, assembly GCA_007123985.1. Lineage (GTDB taxonomy): Bacteria > Bacteroidota > Rhodothermia > Balneolales > Balneolaceae > Rhodohalobacter. Next base: position 1,887 of record SLGA01000209.1, read on the forward strand.
GAACGGCTTTTGAAACCCTACTGGGACCGTACCCTTCAAATCAGAAATGCATTTAAGTTTGGAGCATCGGTTGAGGAAATTGCTGACATTACAAAAGTAGATCCCTGGTTTCTCCAGCAAATCCGCTATATGGTAAGCCTCGAAAACCGAACCGAAGGCCAGTCACTGCATGATATTTCTAAAGAAGATTTGTATGAAGTTAAAAGAGCCGGTTTTTCTGATGTGCAGATTGCATGGCTGCTGAGCAAATCCGGAGAAAAAATTACCGAGCAACAGGTTCGAGACAGGCGCCTTAGCCTCGGCTTGAAACCAAGTTTCAAACTGGTTGACACCTGCGCAGCGGAGTTTCCTGCCGAAACACCTTACTACTACTCATCTTACGAAAGTGAAAATGAAAGTATCGTAACCGATCGCAAAAAAGTAATGATTCTCGGCAGCGGACCCAACCGAATTGGCCAGGGGATTGAATTCGACTACTCATGTGTGCATGCCGTACTCGCAGCACAGGAGATGGGTTATGAAGCGATCATGGTTAATTGTAATCCTGAAACGGTATCCACCGATTTCGATATTGCCGATAAACTCTACTTTGAGCCGGTATTTTGGGAGCGAGTACTCGATATTTTTGAGCACGAAAAGCCCGATGGAGTTATTCTGCAGGTAGGCGGCCAAACGGCTCTTAAACTTGGCAAAAAGTTTGTAGAAGCCGGAATAAAAATCTTTGGAACAGAATTCGAAAGAATCGATCTGGCCGAAGATCGTGGCGAGTTTTCTAAACTGCTTAAACGCCTTCATATCCCATTCCCCGATTACGGAACTGCCCGAAATGCAGACGACGCAGTAGCCATTGCCGGAAAAGTTGGTTATCCCGTGCTTATCCGCCCAAGCTATGTTTTAGGTGGCCAGGGAATGCGCATCGCCGTGAAAGAAGAGGAACTGCGCCGGTATGTTGAAAAAATTCTGCAAACACATCCAGAAAACGATTTTCTAATCGACAAGTACCTCGACAAGGCCATTGAAGTGGATGTAGATTCTGTTTTTGACGGAGAACAGCTGCACATTGCGGGAATAATGCAGCATATAGAACCTGCAGGTGTGCATTCGGGCGACTCCACCGCCGTAATCCCTCCGTATTCTCTGAGTAAACTGGTGATTGAAACCATAGAAACTTATCAGTATAGAATTGCAAAAGAGATGGGAATTGTGGGCTTTCTGAATGTTCAGTACGCCGTAAAAAATGAAGAGGTGTATGTGCTTGAAGCCAATCCGCGATCAACCCGAACCATTCCGTTTCTTGCAAAAGCGACAGAACGACCCGAGGCAAAAATCGGGGTTAAAGTAATGCTTGGTGCAAAACTCACGGAGTTTGATCTCGAATCAAAACTGAAGAACTGGGCCATCAAAGAGCCGGTGTTCCCGTTTGATAAATTCCCTGAAGTGAAAAAAGAGCTTGGCCCTGAAATGAAATCAACAGGAGAAAGTATCTATTTCATGGAAAATTTCAATGACGAGCACTTCAGAAAGCCCTATGAATTTAAGAATCTCTACCTGAGTAAATAGAGATTTTATTCTCTTTTGATGTAAACAAACCAAATAAAAAAATGGCACAAGGATACCTCTTATGCCATTTTATTAAAATCTAAACTCTGTTTTAATCTTCAGATGCAGGATGATCACATTCAGAGTAACCTGCCTAATCCTTTCATTTTAAATTCGCTCTCATTACATCGTTGGGGAGAACGGCACAGAAGAGTGATGAAGCGTAATTTTAAGGCTGCCATTTGATGCCTTCATGTATCCGAATGAGTACTCCACTTTTTTTACGGCACCGGTTCCGGTTTCCGTGAAAAAGTAGTTGCCCATTGCAAGTGCGGTGTGATCATCCAGCACAATATCGGCATTTTCGAATCGCACGGCAGACCATGGCTGCAGAGCAAAACCCGAATCCTCCGGGTAATCTGTATTTCCTCCAATAAAGTAGGATATGGCTGCCTCTCTTGTTAAACGAAACTGCTTTTCTGCTGCTCTTGTGGGTTTAAAAAGTACAGGGCCTTTATCAAATGCGTAAAGGGTATCAATTTTTTCTGCCGTTGCTTTTTCACAAGCATCCCGGTTATCCTTTAGTTTTCCGATTTCAACAATGGTTTCGCCCCAGATTTTTTGGGCATTTAGTACTTCGTCTTTCGTTATCATGGTCTGTTTTTATGTTAGTTATTGAATGGTATTGGTACCGCAAATATCAAATAGAGCAGCCCGATCTTCGGCTGATAGTTTTATATTCACCACATCCTGATTTCCCATCAAATGATACATCACTGAAGCGGGATTATCAACATGATCAATACCCAGTGCATGGCCTGTTTCATGTGCCAGAACCAGTTTCAATTCCCGTAATCCATTAAAATGAAACACATTGATTCTGCTTTGATTGCCCTGCCATTCGAACGAGCCCTGCGTAAAACGGCGAGTACCGGAAAATGAACGGTTATACTCTTCAATAGCACGGTTTTTTTCGGCAATTCTTGCATTTACATGTTCAAGCTGCCGGTTCAGTTCGTCCGCTTCCGAACTCAAAAGAATTTGTCTTCGGTCCAACTCACGTGTTCTGTTTTCAATTTGATTTTGTCTCTGCTCAAGCTGCCTGACCTGGGAGTCGCGAAATCCGCCCTGCTCATTAATTTGCCGAACCCAATTATTCAGCACATTCAGATCTGTTTGCAGTGCACGTGCATCCATGTTGTAATTATCCAGCCGGTCATCATAGCGATCCTGCGCTCGGTTATATTCCCGTTCAAGGACACTCAGTTCCAGTCTCATCGATTCTATTCTGTCATTCAACTGCCTCTCCATTGTACTGCGTGCCTGATCATCTGAGTAAATGAGATGTACCGGAATGCGCCCGTCTGCAGAAAATTGTACAAGTTCTTTTCCCGCAACATCTGACCACAACGCAGCAACGTCAATTAAAATTTGTTCAAGTTCCTCAACCGTTATGGTATATCGATTGTCTATTTCTCCCACGGAAAGCGTAAGTGGTTCGCTGCAGGGTTCCGGTTGCTCCGCAGTTAGAACAGAGCCATTGCCTGAAAGTGCCAGATAGATACCACCGACAACGAGCACACCAAAGAAAAAGATGATTTTTGAAATACCTGAATTCATGGGAACAGGTTTGCTAAATCGTGTTTTTTAATAATCAAGCCGCCATCGAAGATCCACACCTTCTCGTGAATCGTCGCCCTGAGTAATAATCAGTTCAAGATTTTCCCGGAGCAGATATTCAAGCATGAAAAGTGTCTTCGGGCGGGAAGATCCAACCTCATTTAATATCGCAAAAAATGTTTTCTCGTTTAAGTACCAGCCGGTTTTTATCGATGTGGTGTTGTTTGAACCTGATCGGGTGTTATCAATTTGAACTACATCAATTCCAAGGCGTTGGGATGCAAGCATTTCAACTCTGTCCAGTAATACTTCGAGTGCAAAGTCGGCTGCTGTAGGGCTGCTACCGCTACCGGCAACAACCTGCTCCCACGATTCAAGTTCATAAAACGGTTTGCCGAACAGGGTATAACTTATGATATCCTGAAGCTCAAGAGCCGGTTCACTGTCAAACCGGAAATCGGGATCTTGCAGCGTACCGTCGATAATATAAAAGATGTTCACACCAGCGGCTTGCGGAGGTGAATATCGGGTAGTGATGTTTAACTGAGGATCATCAATAGGCCCGAAAAAGCCAACTATTGCTTCATCCAGTTCAAAGTTTTTACCAAGGGGCCGTACAAATCCCCGCAGCCCCTCCAGGGTTCCGAACATCTGCAGTTCTTCGTTCTTTTCTTTCAACAGATCTAACTCACCGCCAAGAGCAAATTCCATATCGAGGTACTGCCTGCTTCTGATGATGAAATTTCGACCGAAATTCACATTCATCTCCATAGCCAGTGATTCGTAAAACTCAAAAGGTTCGGGCTCATCTTCATCTTCAAGCACCACATCTTCGACAGCTCTGTCGCCAAAATTCTGTAAATTTACCAGGCCATTCAAAAACGTAATATCACCCCGCAGAACCGGATTTTCTGCAGAACCTGTGAGGTTTGCCGTTGCATTAAGCAGTGCATTATACTCGGGTGTATTCACTGCTCTAAACTGATTTGCCGTCATATTTATGTTGATGGATGATGGCACCAGGCTCTCAATTCCAATACTTCCAGTTGCACGAAGCCTTCCGGGCCCGCTTCTCATAGTAAATTGCTGCAGTTCAATCCGATCGGGCTCAAATCGAATGCTTGATGCAATTTCTGTTAGGGTAATACCGGCGGGCATAACTCTCATGGAGGCTCCGGTAAGGGTCAGCTGTCCTCCGGGCTCCAGATTGGATATGATACCTGTCAGGGATAACTCACCTTCCAGACGGCCGGATATCTGGCGAACCAGATCGCGATCCACATAACTGTTAAACAGCGCCAGATCAAAATTGTTGGTTTTCAGATTTACTTCCACGCTGTCATCATCGGCAGGGAGTAAAATTTCAGCCTGTTTCAAATCAACCAGAAGAGGCAGGTTTGCGTTAAAATCCAGTATTTGAACCTGATCTTTTACAATCTTTCCGTTAAACCCAATTGTCTCATCATCATGAAGATAAGATATATCAACCCCAACGGTATCCACCCGAATGCCCGAAAAAAGCCCGTTGTTTATTTTGAGATTACCATTCAGCTCCGGGTTACCCGCAGTTCCACTTAAATCTACAGCTGCAGAAATATTACCCTCGGTCTGCTCCGGACCCCCATCCGGCAAAAAGGAGAGCCAGTAAAGCAGATCGGTCTCGTTCAGGTTGAACGAGCCGGAGATTTCCCGTTCAAAAAACTGTTCATCAAATGTAAGTGGGTCACCCGGCAAAAATGGTACCTGCAAGTTTGTGGAAAAAAGCTTAGTACTTTCAACCCACCCCCCGGCTTCAGCAAATAGCCACTCATCAGCAATGGATGCATCAAAACGGAGAGAATCCATGCTTCCTTCCTCGTAAACAAAATCTCTCAAGAGGCCTGTTGCTTTCACTTCCAGTTCCTCCGGAGAGTTCTTTACCTCAATATTTCCGGACAAAAACCCTCTGAAGAAACTCTGTTCCATAACCGTTTCCTGCAGTTCACCCAGATTCAGGTTTCCGGCATCAAGGCCAATATGCTGGCGAAGCGAATCAAGATGAGGCACCCATAGAGTGAGATATGAATCCTCATCTACCGTTTTTATTGTGAGAGTATCAACCCGCAGAATATTGTCTGAATAGACAACATCAAACGGATTTTCAAGCTGTAAGTTTCTCTGCCGGGTTCTGAACTCGAGGGATGACGTGCGGAGCATTGTCTGCAGCGAGTCAAGCCGAAAGCTACCGCTCTGTGATATGGAGCTACTGTTATCATTTGATATATATAGACTTAAATCACCAAACGTCTCTTGTTCGCTGATGGTTGTGTACGTTTGAAATTGCACATCCTGTACTCCGGTTTCCATCACCATGGGTTTAAAAATATGCAGATTTGCATCAATTTCAGGTTCATCTGTGATGAATGCTTGTACCCTTACTGTAATTCTATCGGCTGTAAACAGAGTATCAAGCAGAATGTTTTCCAGTTCGGCATCACCGTTGAATTCCAGAATATCGGAATCATTCCGGGCCAGACGCCCCTGAATTCCTCCCTGCACATCAAGATTTTCGAAGCCAAGAATAACTGCAAACGGCGAAATGTCTTTTACTGTGAGGTTAAAATCGAGGCGATTATTGCTGTTGGTAAACTCGGTTATATGCTGATAAAGAGAAAACCCGGCGTCTGCAATTGGACTTTCCATCAAGCCGTTTTCAATCGTTATAAATTGATCCCGGATCTGTAAATCTGCCTGAAACGTTTCTATCTCTTCACCATTCACCACACTTGAATCGAGTTTTGCTGTGGCCAACAGCCACAGATTTTCTAAGTCCGATGATCTGCCCTCACCAATCAGCGAACCGTTAATGTAGGTTGGCAGGTCTTCCAAACCGGTAATTTCTGCCACATTAAACTCTCTTAAAAAAAGAGAAAAACTGTAAGATGGATCTTGCATCCAGCTTTGGGCTGATATGATTACTTCAGCAACACTTTGGTCGAGCTGCGCATAAATCTCCCCATCAATGTCTGATGGGTTTACTCTCCCTGAAAAACTCACTTTTGAAAACGGTTGGTCCCCAAAACGACTCCCATTCATTTCTACGTTCAGATCAGCCGAAAATAACTCCGGATCGAATCCCTGACCAATGATTTGTGCTTCCAGATTCAGTTCACTGTCAAATGCCTCATTCTGCATCCAGGTAGCTATATTGAAGTTTTCTGAGCTGATTTCCGCGTTCCAATTTGGCTCCTCGCCGAGCAAATCCTGTACTGTGGCAGCAATTGCAATGATTTCATTCCGATAGCGTATATCCCCTTTCAGGTCAAAGTTACCGGCAGAAAAGCCGTAGTCTGTATCGAGGTTATCAACACTGTACTGATCGTACTGAATACCGGAAAACGCTATTTTACCCATCCAATCTGCCTGATCGGGGTTTTCAAGGGGAAAATTTCCCTCACCATGAAAAGTAAATGAGTCCACTTTCGCGTTTAAATCGAGACCTGTTAAATCGGCAACATCCAAGTTTTCGATTTTAATTTCGGCTTGTTTCACTGTGAGAAGGTCTTCCGTATCAATTCTGATGCCAGCATAAACGTTTTGCAGGCCGGCAGCGGTTGCCTCTAACGAAAGTGAAAGATCATCCAGTCTTCCTCCCGCATTCAATGTAATCTTAAGATCCTGCTGAAGGGGAAGATTTTCGATATAAAGCGCCAGATCCTGCCTGCTCAGCGGGCTCAGTTCTGTTCTTTGACTGACCTCGCCATCCACTTCATACTCTGCTGTAGCCTCCAGCATTGTTCGGCCGGTATTTATCACAAGCGATTCGAGCGTAACCCTGCTCTCATCCCCGCGCGCTGTTAGATAAACATCGATTGGTTCAGGTAATCGTTCTTCTCTCAGCTGAAACGAAAGCTCCCGAACAGAGCCAAAAAAACCTGTATCCAGAACCCCCACTGTAAAGTCCAGTTGCAGGTCATCAATGTGGAGTAATTCATCCGGCAGAACGTACGCTGATTGAATACGGATATCTATATTTTGTAATTGAGCCAACTCCAGAACCCACTCTAAAGCCTCCGTTTCTGTTTCGTCAGGTTCCAATTCAGGTAAAATATTCAGAATATTCCAGCTTGAATCAGCAAGTTGTTCAATGGATACATGCCCCCCATAAACCAACAGTTCATCAATTGTGTAAGGTGAACGAATCAGTGATCGCAGTGCAAAACCAACTCTAATTGAATCTATCTCAGCTACGGTTTCGTTACTGTTATCCTGCAGGTAAAGATTGTGGATTGTAAATCCATTCAACAAATCTCCGCGAATAGATTCAATTTTCAGTTCACCATTTAGCTGATTGTTTACCTGTTCGGTTACAATTCCTGTAATCTTATCAAAAAGCCAATCACTTTTTGCCACAAACCGTAAGGATAAACCGATGATTATCAGGACTGATAGTGTAATTATCAGCCGCCTGAACCACTTCCATTGGTATGTTCTCTTTTCCGAATTCATTAAAATGCCTGCCCTATACTAAAGTGGATACCTATTCTGTCCCAGTTTGAGCCAAAATTCTGGCCTTCAAAAATATTTAAATCTTCATTCGAAGGATTCAGTTTATAGGCAATATCAACACGAACAGGGCCAATTGGCGATTGATACCGAATGCCTCCGCCTGCTCCGAATTGCAAAGGCCGTTCATCAATCGATCCCGGATCTTCCCAAACCTGCCCGCCATCCAAAAATGCGGCAACGCCGAAATTTGGAATTATCTGTGTAAGCTGTTGTCTCAGTTCTACATTAAAGGCAAACGTAGCCCGACCGCCTATTGGTACGTATTCCGAAAAACTACCGTCTTCGCGAAATGCCGGCAAACTTGGCCCCAGGCTTTGGCGGGTCCAGCCGCGCACTGAGTTGGTACCCCCTGAAAAATAGCGCACATTAGCCGGCAGTGTTTCATTCTGATTATAAAATATCACACCACCATTAACTCGTTTCGCAAGCGTAAGCGAATTTGTGATTGGGGTAAAACGGCGCACATCCAGATTGAATTTCTGAAATGTAAAGCTTGCCTCCCCAAAGGTGCCGGAGAATTCAGCAGAAGGCTGCACAACCCACCCGCGCTGATCGCGTGAAAGCCCTTCACTGTAATACCCGGAAAGCGTAAACGAAGAGATATTATAGTTTAAAACCGAATCCGGCAACTCTACACCCTGATCCCGTGAAAGCTCCTCATTTATAGAAAATTCATAAGAAAGAGAAGCTGTTTGATTTCGCTGTGGCCGGTAAATCAAACCGCTGTTAAAGCCTGCCTGAAAAAGTTCATATGCCGGTTCAAGCCGGTGTACACCAAAAATGGATGAAACATTACTGCTTCTGGAGTTAAAAATGTAGGGAATCAGGTAGTTGGTGCCTACCCGCTGTTCGATAAATGATGCACGTGCATTCACTCCAAACCTGTGGCCTGTACCGTTTATATTTCTGTGGCGCCATGCAATCTGACCGCGAACAATTTCTTCCCGGCCAACTCCAATCGAGGCCTCAACAGTGCGCAGCGGGTATTCCCGTACCCTTATCAAGGCAGTTAGTGTGGAATCTTTTTCCTGCTCGGGGAGGGTAATCGTTGCAAAACGAAACAGATGATGATTGAAAATACTGCGCTGGGATGCCTGAATCTGCCTTCGGCTGTAAACATCACCCGGCTTAATATCTGTTTGGCGAATTAAAACCCGCTCGGGCACGGTTAAATCTCCTTCAATCTCAAAGTCGGTGAAGTAGGTTTTCGAATTTGGTGTGATCTTTATAACTACATGTACCCGATTTGCAAGCGAATCAATATCAGCTTCTATGCCTACATCGGGCCATGCATAGCCCAGATTTTCAAGCCGTTCCCTGAATGCCCCTTCCACATCCGGCTGCCTGATGAGCTGATATCTTCTGCCCTCTCTGAAATCATGTCGCTCAACCGTGCGGATAAAATCCCGCGCCTCTCGAATTTCCTGTTTTGTCTGATCATCCGCTGTAATCTCGATTACACTGGATGCAATTCGAAGAGGTGTACCTTCGCGAATATGAAACGTAACATTCTTTCGCCAGTCGCGGCGTCGTTCTTCTATCTCATACTGCACATCAACATTGTGAAACCCCCTGCGCTGGTAATACCTCTCCAGGCGAACCACATCGCGGCGAAGCTCTGTTTCGTTGAGCACAAAGTCGCTGTGTTTTCCAAATATTTTTCTGAGTATTGGGGGCCTTGAAGTGGCGATAATCTGATTCAATACCATACTTCTGTACTCTTCATTGCCCTCAAAAGATATCTTCCAAACGATCGGCTCCCTTTCTCCATTTTCGTTTGCAAATAGTGCCTGTGAAGTAAGCAGAAAAAATAAAAGAGAAGAAATAAGTATGTTTTTCGCTTTGATGATACTATATAGTTTTATTGGGAAACGGATCAATCGAGTAATATTTTATGGTAAATTATAAGAATTTTCGTGCTCAGGATTTTAAAATTAATTCAACACAAACCACCCAAAATCAGATTAATGATAGTATCCAATAAAGAACTGCTGTTCTTGTTTTTTATTTTGTTATTACTTTTTTCAGCCTGCCGCTCTACCGAGTCCGGTTTGTTTGAAGGTTATGATTACGATCCCGAGGGTGTTACAGAAACACATGACCGTAAAATCACTCATCAACATAAACGTACCGTTGTTTTTTTGTCTGATGGTATCTGGATTAGTAATGAATTTGAAGGTGCCCGTGTTAGTGATGTCTATAAAATAGAACCCTTTAGATACAGAATTGAAATTACACCCGAAATAACACCCATTAATAACAGCCCCTGGTATGCATTTAAAATCTGGGGAGATCACCCTGCTGATGTTGAAATAGAACTATTTTACGAGGCGGGAAGACAGCGCTACATTCCAAAAATAAGCAGAGACAACAGGGTTACCTGGAGCGTAGCATCGGAAAATGAATACGTTCATGATCGATCTTCAAACATTGGCAGACTCAATCTATCCGTTACTGAGGAAAAAACGTACATAGCCGCGCAGGAACTGTTTACTTCTGAACATTTCGATAACTGGCTCTTTCAAATCACTAAAAACCCCTTTGCAGAAAGCCAGACCATAGGATACTCACATGAGAACAGAGAATTAAAAAAACTCCTGATTTCTGAAACAGATGGTGCCAGCGAGAGAGGAGTTATTATCATTTACGGTCGTCAGCATCCACCTGAGATTCCCGGTTATAAATTGAGTCTCTTTTTTCTCGAGACACTGGCCGGCAACAGCGATCTGGCCAAGGAATTCAGACACTATTTCGATATCTGGGCATTTCCTTTTATCAATCCAGATGGGGTAGATAACGGGCACTGGCGCTCCAATGCAGCCGGAGTTGATCTGAACAGAGACTGGAATTATTTTCGCCAGCCGGAAACAGCCGCAATTAGAAATCGATTGATGGATCTATTAGAAATTCAAGATCGAAAGGTATTTTACGGTATTGATTTTCATTCAACCGGCAGAAATATTTTTTACCCGATCAGATCCTCCAATCCTGCCATTAAAGACAGGTTTACATACCGCTGGGCGGAAAAAATTCGTACTGAAATTCCTGAACTATCACTCGGTATCCAATCGTTTGATCCTGAATCACCCATTGCAAAAAACTGGACTTACAAAACATTCAATGCCGATGCGGTAACATTCGAAGTTTGGGATGAAATCCCCAGGAATCAACTTGAGCTGTTTGGTGTGCGTTCAGCTGAAATTTTTATGGAAATGATGCTTAATGAATACCACTCATTTTTTTAATTTGAATCAATAAGTAATACGCCTCTGCGTTTCATAAGCTGTTCATAAAATGGAGATACATTCAATAAACATTAGGTAAATTTTGATATGATTCGGCTTTTAAATTTAGTTCCATTAGTTTTCGTCGTTACACTTCTATTTTCAGCTTGCAGCTCCCCGGCTTTAGATGATTACAGTGATGCACACTTTGAACTTATCAATCAGAACGGTGAAACGGTTATTTTTCCCGATGATTTTGAAGGTGCTCCATTAGTAATGGGCTTCATTTACACGCATTGCCCTGATATCTGCTCTTTTATCACAGCAAATGTAGGCAAGGTTTATGAAGAAATGAGCAACACAAATGATGTACAATTTGCTCTTGTTACATTCGACCCTGAACGTGATACACCTGAAGTTTTAAAAACCTATGCCCAGGCTTTTGATATGGACAAAAAGCCGTTTCAGTTTTTGACGGCATCACCCGAAGTAATCGAAGCATTTATGCAAAGAGTAAGTGTGCGGACTCAGGAATCGTACTCTCGTGAACTTGAAGGCGGAGACCGTATGTATTTTCTAAATCATTCGGACAAAATTTTACTGATTGACCAAAATTCACGTTTAATCTTCGACTACGGCGGAAGCATGACACCGGTAAACATCATTACAGAAGACCTGGAAAAATTATGAAAACAACCTGCTCTATTATCCCACTTATCACCTTCTTACTTTTGTTTTTTTCAGGTT
>SLGA01000296.1 GCA_007123985.1 Balneolaceae bacterium
CAGGATTTTCAATACGTGAAATCGATAAATAAAATTTGGAAACTTAAAAAGCTGTGTGATTCACTGAAATGCGAAAAAAAAAATCGAAAAGAGATCACTCACCTGCCATTATTTTTTTGGCAAGGCGCTAACTGCTTGAGAACATACACCGAAGAAGTTTCAATTTAATTAGCTAAAACTGTTTGTTCTGTACTTCTGCTGCTTTCACTATCATCAGATAGCACGCTAACTGAATACCAGTACCTTATACCCGATGATGCAGACGTGTCTAAAAAGCGGGTCTCATCAAGGCTAAGTGTATGTAGAGGGGCGGGAGTTTCATCATTTGCTGACCTGCGATAGATCCTGTAACCAGCTGCACCTGCCTGATGCGTTCGGTTCCATCGCAATTCAATTCCATTACTTACACTACGCACACTAACCTGGCTGGGCGCCACGAGGGAAGGCGCAACAGTTCTGAATGAAGATTCATTTGAGAGTACACTCTCTTCACCAAAAACATCCACTGAAGAGACTGCATAATAGTAAGTTTCACCCTGATTCACGTCAATATCATCGAAAGTTAATCCGGAAACAGGTTCTTCATTTAACTTTCTGAAATTATTTACCTCTGCTGTTTCAGCAGCACTTCTCTCTGATGAGTGATGTTGCACGGGAGATGTACCACGATAAATATTGTACCCTGATACAGACTCATCTTCTCTTTGAGCATCATTCCAACTTAACCGTATTCTGTTTTGCTCACCATACCCTGAAACGCCAACCGGGACAGGTGGCCGCACTATTCGGTTAGGCCGGATAACCACCACATCAGAAAAATCACTTGCCATGTCACTTCTGTTCATTGCGCGTACAGCATATACGTAGTTTGTTCTGCCATGCAGAACTTCATCATCATCAAAAAATGTTGTGGAGTCTTCTATTGCGGCATCGGAAATCACTTCCATTTCGCCCAATGTACTTGTGCCCCTATACACGTAATACCCGAAGAGATCGAGCTCAGCGTTTTGCTCCCAGTGCAACCGGATACCAGTACCTTCTTGTAAAGCTGTCAGGCCAACGGGAGGTGATGGGGCTATCCCTTCGTTTCTGAATGATCCGCTTGCCACACCTGACGGCATTTCTGACCGGTCTCGTGGTGTTACAATTCTAAGCTCATAATAGTAGGTAACGTTTGGCATCAAACGTGTGTCGAGATATTGATTTTGCAAAACATTCAGGGTATCCATCACAATAAACCCCTCTCGAGCATCTCGCGACCTGCGTACCTCTACCCCGGTTATATACGATTTATTTGGGACCGGTTCCCAGGAAAGCATAATACCATCGGGCGTTTCATCAACCTCAACATCCCCAATAAGAGGGAGGTTTTCGAAATCAACAGAAATTACTGTTAATGTATCTGAGAGTGGGCCTGCATTTCTGAAGATATCTATGGGCTGGATATAGTACCTGTACGTGTGTTCGGGTTCTGCCTCCTCTTCCCACTGATATATAATCAAATTCTCGTCAGTTCGTCTTGCAAAAAGCAGATCAGGGATTTCTTCAAAATCATCTTGTAAATTCTTTTGGCGAAAGATTCGCGCATAGAATGCATCTTCCGAACCTTCCAGTGGTGAAGCCCATGCTCCCCCTATTCTATCCTCGGTTTCAATTCTGTTAACAACTGCCGGGCTTAAAATTGCCGGCTCAGCCCCAACGATTGCAAAATCTTCAAGAATCTCTGCAGAACCATCTTCCAGTTCAAACCGAAGTTGATAACTAACTCGAACACCTGACCTTAACCCGACTGTTTCACTGTCAAAAAAGGCCGTGCCAAGAACTCTCCATAAATCCGGCTCGAATGCAAGAAAACCGTAATCGGAAAGCTGTGGATTTTCCAGCACGTATTGCCAAAGCTCATCATTTGTTTCAGTTTCGGTAACGAAGAGAAGATTAGTGAGGATTTCCGGTGTAGCCCTGCTGAAAAATTCTTCCTGTGTATCGGGGAAGTCTGCTTCTGCAAGACGTTCAAATTCTGCTCCCTCACCAATAGCCCTGAAAATTTCAACTGCAATCCAGCCATCATTTGGTTGTTCAGGCGAAAAAATTGCATCTGTAATAAATACAACCATGCCTTCCTCTGTCCAGTTTACCATATCCGGAACCTGTTCGGCAGTTTGAGCAGCCGAATATTCAGCTGAACCGAAGACGATGAACAGGAGAATTATAATAGATGATAGCTTGCTGTACATACACGTAATATTTGAAACAGATTGATTATTTTTCATTTAGTCGTCTCCAAGATCCAGTGAAACACTCATGCCCTGGTTCGATCTGTAATCAACGGCTATGCTTGCACCGGCACATAAACTTGCACCCACCGGAATAATCTTAGCTCGCGTACAAATTTCTGTACTGCAGCCAACATTACAGTCGCCCACATACCCTGATACACTGCCTGAGGCTGTTCCATTTGCCGTCCAGATTCCGTTTGCATAATTACCGGAAACAGATCCTGTTGCGGTTACATTGGCACCTCCAATACCTCCCAAACCGGTAACACTTACTTCGCCTCCACCTGACCAATTACTGCCAAGATGGAAACCAAATGTATTTCCAACCGGATCGAAGTTTAACTGGCACCGGGTTTCATTGTAGAAGTAACCACAGCCTCTTATTGCCTTCAAAAAGGTTACACACACCTGGTTCTGCGGGCGGATACCATAGCTCGCGGCTACATCCAGATGGAACCCTGTTACTTTACCGCCATGGATATACTCATCGCGGATAAAACTTGTGTAGTCATTGTACTGAGGATTCGCATTTACATCAAGATCCCAGGAAGCAAGAATATTTGCATTTGCAGTGAATAACTGAAGCATTTGCGCCTGAAAACGAACACCAATCATCCAGTATGGATCGTCACCGCCACTCAGAACAATTCGCGCGGCACCATTGGCATTTATCTGAACATCCCCCAGTTGATTCATATTTAGACGGGCTTCAATATCAAACAGCCGGTTCGGAAAATCGATGGTTAAGTCGGCATCTGCAATTTGCTGATTCATGATAGAGAGTGCTGTATAACCGGTAATTACAGGACCTGAGCGCACAGAAACCTGCAATGGATTCAGAGCAACGGCAGATTCCGTACCCGGTGCCGCCGAAACCACACCTGATATCGTCACTTCAAACGAGTCATTTGCCCGGTTTATCACAAAACCACCACCAAGAGAACTGATGGTGAGACTTCCCACAACAATGGGAGGCACACCGGCCTGAACATTTGCACTGATAATTGTGCCATCACCTTCCCGCAGATAACTGAAATTAATCGCTGCACTAATGGGTGTGTTGGTAATATCGATCATACCGGAACCTTCAAAACCCTGCCTGTCCGGTTCATCAACAAACTCAATACCCACGGCAACCTGGCCAATTGCACCCATATTGAACCCGAGACTTATCTGATCTACAGAAACCCCGCCGCCACGCCGATAGGTTAACCCGCCGGCCTGCGCGCTTACAAACGGAATGCCAGTCAACATGAATTGACCGCCAACTTCAACCACTGGCTCATCGATATTGCTGAATCTTACACTGTTAACTTTGAGCCGTGCCAACCCTGCAAAACTTACATCCAAATTTGGGGCAACAGTTACACTGAAATCACCATCCGATCGTACTATAAAATCGGGAACTCCGATTGCCTGTGTGATGTAACCAGGCATCTGCATAAACACCCCACCCGACAGATAATAGACGTCTTCATCCTGAACTTTACCCAACGCAATCGGATTGCCGGGCATTGTACCAATATTTACAATATCGAAAAGCATGATGCCTGAGGAAGGAAGTTGAAAGGCTCCGCCAAATACTCTGTCTTCAGAAATCATCAAATCTGAAAACGTAACCGTTGCCTGTGCTGTTTGCGGAATATTCATATTTACAGTTCCACCAAAATTAAACCCGGTTTCCGACATATAACCTGCTGAAATTTCAAAGCTCCATCCGGCAAGCTGAATAGATGGATTCGGGTTTAACTGCAGGCTGGCATTTCTGATTGAACCATCCGTGCCAATCCAAAGCTCTTCCAGCTGGAGGCCTACAGCATCAAGGAAAGGTACATTTTGGATGGCAATCGCACCACTTAAGTAGAGTCCGTCATTTTTGAGTTTACTTTCAGTAAGTTCGGCATTTAGCGGAAATCCATAAATGTTGAATGTGTTTCCGGCAGAGAACAGATTCAGCTCAAAATCTGCGACCGATACCTCCGGAAATGGAAACGAACCATTACTCGTAACAGCCACAAGCTGATGATCGCTGATTCCATCCGGCAGATCCTCCACATTTGGAATCCTTAAAAACTGTTCTATTTCTGATGGCCATCTCCACCCACTTACCGAAGTAAAGCTTGATGCATAATTAATTTCTACCTCACCGGCTATAAAACCTACACTCGATGGAATGAGCCTTTGTCTCACTTCAAGTCCGCCACTATTCTTAATTTTCACAAACAGAAAATCAAAAACTTTTGCGTTCAGCTCGGTTATATCTGTTGTTACATAACCTCCAACCGGAAGTAACTCGCCATTATGCTCGTACACATTCACATTACTAAATGGAATGCGGAGATTTTCATTGAAAGCCATCAAGGCGTTGGACTGAATAGCCACAAATGCACCGGATATGGTAGTGTCAGAGCTAATACTCAATTCATCTACTTCAATTTCAAATCCAAGTAAAGTGGTTATTTCAAAAGCAGATTCATCCAGCTCAAAATTGATCTCTTCGGTTTCGCCCACACCGAAATTCCTGGTGTCAGATACACCCACATATCCTGACTTCGAAACGCGTACTGTCCACTCCCCATCGGGCACACCGGCGAGTACGTATGTACCGTCGGCTTCGCTTATTGTGGAGATATCTTCTCTTCCTTCCAGCCGTATGGTTGCGCCCTCAAGCGGAGCTCCCTGGATGGTTACAACTCCTTCGGCTGCGGCTCCTGCCTCAAGTGCAATTGTTACACTCGTCACCCTTCCATCATCCGTTACAGTAACTTCGGTTGCAATTGGAACATACATCATACCCTGAGAAGCACTAATTCTTACCGGAACGGTACCTGCCGGAGACTCATCGAAAAAGATAACACCATCAGAGTCAGTTTCCCCCATCAACCCCGCCTCACCTACTTCCACTAAAGCATTCGCGAGTGGATCACCGGAATCATCCGCAACAACTGAAATTTCCAGCCTCCCCACTGCACGGCTCATAAATATATCACCAATATCTTCTACCTCCTCTGAGACGGATGCATCCTCTCCTAAAACGTTATTAAAGTAGGCTGTCATTGAGTCGAACTGCCCCTGAGAAACATTCAGATTCTGATTATTGATAACCGTTTGCGATATCGAGTTTGAAACACCGAAATTTTGCTCCGTATTACCTGTATAAGCCAGGCTTCCAGGATTAAATGTACCGGCAATTTGCTGTGTTTGTGTAAAAGACGGACTGCTGTTGATTGAATTTGCCCACTGCCCTACCGAGTTTGCAGCAATACTCCCTGCAGCACCCGACCAGTTTACCGTCTCCATAAGGTCGTCGTCATCCAGTGTAATCGTTATGGTTGTATCGATATCGGTATGGCCGATTTTTCGAATCTGAAGCTGATGCGTACCTGCCGTATTTGCAGTAACAAATCGGCCGTGAGTATCACTCTGAACGGGGGTTCCCCCTTCGGCCCAGCGAACTGTAGCATTAGCAACAGGTGTGTCGTTATCACTTACAATTCTGCCAACAACCGTAACCATTGAAGCGTCAAGTAAAATTGGGTCTCTCGTAATTTTAATGCCGGTCTGATCTAGAGTAAGCTCTTCTGTATAGGTGGCAAATCTTGAACTTCTGATCTCTAAAACATAGGGTTCATCATTTGGTTCAATATCAGAAATTGAAAATCTCCCCTCATTATCGGTTACTGTGGCAAGTACTTCTGATCCTGACCCCGGTGCAATGAGCGCCACAGGCGTATTGGTTACAGGTGACTGTGTATCTCTTCGAACCAACCGCCCCTCAACCACAGGATTCGCACGATTAATTTCAAATGTCTGCTCAATGATCACAATTTCACCCGGCAAAATGGATGGCCTGGCTGAGAATGGTATGATACGACTGGAATAACCCGGTGCCGAAATTCTTACATAATAGCGGTCATTGAATCCGCTTTCCTGGGCAAAAAGCCTCGTAATTGCAGTGCTACTCTGTGCCGAAGCTGCTCGTAACAGCCTGGAACCGTTAAACCTCTCCTCCTCGGCCGAATCATCCGGCGACGGAAAACCCTCTGACCGAAGAGCAGGATGCTGGTTATAAAAACGCGCTTGTCTGAATACCTCAATCGTCGCGTTATCAATTTCAAAATTGGTTTCACTATCCAAAACTGTAGCGGATAGCCTGTACGTAAGTGCTGTTCCGGCAACCGTACCCACATCATAATTTCTTGCGGATGATGTGCTTACAGCAATGGTTTTGTCATCCGGGAAATCTGCATACGGTGAAATTACTTCGATCTCAACTTCTGTGTGCGCAAACTGTGTTGTTTGGAAAGGTCTGTTCTGAAAGGCATTTAGAATATCCTCGTTTGATGGTGCCTGAACTCTACCGCCCAGTAGTTGTGTTGTTGCCGGCTGACCTGACGTCTGCAATAGCTGCGCAAGCTCTGACGGAGCAAACGTAAGAATAAAATTACCATCTTCATTTGTTCGGCCAGTTGCCAAAATATGGCGAGTGCCGTCTCTGCTGGTATAAACAGCGCGAACTCTCGCATTTTCATAAGGAAGGCTTGGCATATCGTTCAGGATTGAACTTATTTGTGATGTTATCTGAGCTGGTTCCTGTTCAATATTTGCAATCTGCACCGCATTTGTACGGCCACCACCAAATACCGGCACAGAGGCATTTGTCGCTTGTATACCGCCTGTGGTTGTCAGTGCTGCACTCTGCCTGAAATTTGCAGTTCCTGTATGAAGTGTTTGCCCCTGCAGTGAGGCCGTATCAGGCTGATAGTTAGGATCGTTCAGTGAAGCTGCCAGTGATGCATTTGAAATTGAACCCAAGCTGGCAATATTCGAAGGAATTACAGGCATTGAACTGAGGTGCCCCTCTGTTGCACTGTATTTCCACGACACGTTACCGGTAATTCTGGTAACGGGAATATTTTCAGTGATAGGATCTGTATCAGGAAGAGGATCTCCGGGAGGGAATACACCGGAAATGGAATCATCATCATCAGGTACTGTACCAAATGTAAACACATGAATATCGCTTTTACCATCATTCTTTAGTGGAATCTCACCATTTACATCTCGTGCAGTTACCTGCCAAGCATAACTCTTGCCAAGCTCAAGCGGGAGGTTATCGGCAGTGTAAGGGAACAAGTTGTTTGAGCGAACAACCTGCGAATGCTCACGATTACTCAAAAGTGCATCTCCGGGGTTTTGTCCGTCAAAAAGCTCAACCATCAGGAACTCATATTCAAATGATGAACCCGGAGGCCCCATCACGGGCGACCACGAAAAAACGGGTACACTCATCGACTCGGCCAAAACCGTGTTGTTGAATGGAGCTATCAAAATGGGTGGCTGAGGGTACAAAACCGTAAATGTACTAAAACCGGGTGCTCCTAGTGGCGCATTATTGGCCGCCAGCAGCGGCTCGATCGTAAGTGTATAATTCCCCTCAGGAAACGATCCTGTTTGATACGCCTGACGTATCCTGTTCGACGGCAAATTATTCAATACATCCCCGGTAGTTGCCTCAAAAAATACTTCCTGTGGAAAAGGAGTAAGGTTATTAAAACCGGGCTGCAATTCCCGTGCTTCGGAAATCTCATCAACCAAAATTTCTCCCGCAAGCATTACTCTTACCCGAAAACGCACATCCAGCGAACTTCCGCCGGTTACATTGGCAGAAACTATATAATTTCCATTGAACACATTTCTCTCAAAATCACTGATGAAAGGTGATGGCAAAATAGGCGGAATTCCTGTTACGGTTACCTGTACGGTGGATTGTGCATAGCTATTCTGAATTCCGCTAAACATTGCAAGAATCAACGCGGCAAATAGTACCCCTATGTGTAAACTTCCTGTGAATTTTTTCATACAAATATGCATCTGTTATCCATTTTAAAATCGTTGCTGAAACTGAAACCGGCCTTCAAGCTCAGAAAAGCCCTGACCATCTCCCTGCCTGATTGAATTATTTTGTGACCTCAGATTGAGCTGAAAACTGGTTGATGAGGTAACCCTGTAGGATGCTGTAAAACTTCCGTTTAGTTGTGAATTTTCCGTTGTAATGGTATCAAAAGCTGATTCGCTCTCCACCGTATTGAAATTTGCAGTAAGAGTAACGTTCGTGTTCAATTTACCTTCAAGAAAAGCATACCCTCCTCCCAGTGATGCGCCAACAGTAGTAAATGTACTGCCCGGAGATTCGCCGGTAACATAATTGAGCGAACTGTTTACTGAAATTCCCGATGTGAAAGAAACCGCATGACTCACATTACCCGTGATTGTAAATGATTCATCGAGCATTGTACCGTCTGTTGTGGGGTAACGAACATCAATTTCCTGGTAGATTCCTGAAAGAGTTATATTATGTGTAGCCCCGTCCCCCATGATCACAACACTTGGAAAAAGTTGATAAATTTGAGAAACCTGCTCATGATCACGTTGACCATTTTCATTCTCCGATGATTCTGAATACGCCTCAAATCTTGAATATCCCCCCCCGAGAGTAAATGTATCGGTGAGCCGTGCAATCGTATTCAAGCCGATGTTATTCCTTTTTTGGGTTGATAGCCTGTGGCCAAGCAAGTTGTCTTCGCTGATTGAAAAGGTACCGTCAAGTGATAATCTGTCGTTTAATAAATTAAACCGGGGATAGAGTGAAAGTGTTTGCTGGTCGTCGCGAAGTTGCCTGAGTGCAATGCTCTCGAAGCCGGGCATGATACGTTCAAATTCTGCACGCATGGAAAAAAAATCGATAGTAAACATGCTGTGGGCTTTACCTGCATAGGTTACCCGGGTACTGTTTCGAGGAGAAAACAAATCTACCAAAAATCCCGGCACACCTGCTTCATCAACAGTTAATAACGGGCTGTTGAGATCACGTGTTAATGCGGAGACCGTTGTTTCTGCCCCTATTTTAAATGCTTCTTCAAAAAATGAGAGCTGGAACTTGGGCGTTAAACCGTAATTTTCGGCAGCAAGTATCTGTGTTCCAACCAATCCTTCTTGTAGTGAAGCACGAAGTTCATCCGAAAAAGAACTTTGAAGGTCTCTGCCATAAAAACCGGATAATCCAACGTTATTTGTACTCGGGTTTCCGGCACCAAAAGCAAATGCGTATAGCCTCCGTTCGTAGGCAAGCTGCCGCGGGCGCTCATCTTCAATTTCTGTAACAGCTCGGTTCATTCGTCCGGCACTGAGGTGCAAAAAGATGTTTCCCGGAGTCAGCCGTATCTCACCACCACGTATCTGAGTACCGCGAACACCATAGTTGGAATAGCTGGGCGTTACATCACCGGCAGAAAGGGCAATCCATCGCCAGCTGCCGTTAAAAGCTATTCGGTTCATATTCTGGCGAAATCGATTATCATCCGTATTGTAGTAGATATCCAGGCCAGAACTAAAACCTAAAACCGAGTATTGAATATTGCTCTCTAAAATACCGCCAAAAGGCTCTCTGCGTTGATTATCGCTCGAGGTGGTGTAGGCATGAGTTTGAAGCCGTATGTTTCCATCAAGTGTATAGGCTTCAATATCGGTTTCACCGATAGTTTGCGCAGTTGTATTCGATGCCAGCATGATGAATAATCCAACCTGCAATAAAACTATAGCCTTACTATAATTTAAAATCATATTAAAAAAAGCAGTTTAGTTTGCCTGTCCGCATTTAATCACGGATAAATTTTCTTAATCGGGTCAAATCAATTCAAGATTTTTAATTACTTGATTAAAATCGCTTATACACTAATCGTGCAGAATCCATTTTTCACACCATTCCCCCTTAAGCAAAAACAAAACTTTTTGTAATACATTTAGCAGTATTACTGCATCTCATGAGTGTTAAAACTTCACAGAAACGGGCTGGCAATTACTCCTTTAACAGCGGATACTGAACTCTATGGGCTTTCTCAAACTCTCCACATCACTCTGGGAAATGGAACGCGGATGAACATAAGCAGTGCCGCTTATTTCGGTATTCGATACCTCTATATCAAGACCTGTGGTAAGCCAGTGGTTGTAGTATCGACTTGTAGCAGGCCCATTTCGAACTTCACTAAGATTCACATTGATAAAGTAGTTGTAACCTTCTGAGCCTACATTTGCACGCTGATCAATATCAATTCCTAACAGTGTATCATCGGAACTAGCCTGCCAGCGGGTTTCACTTAGCCTGCAGTTTGTCCAGTCTAATGTGTAGGTTATTCCATCAAACTCTATAAAACCTTTATCATCAGAAGCAGTTGTGCTTTCGGCAGTTCTTGTTTCATTTTCTGCATTGCTGCAGGAAAAAAGTGTTAAAACGGTCAGAATAACTGTCAGATATTTTGCTGTTTTCATCGCTGCTTGTACGTTTGGTTATGTGATTTTCAGATTTAGTTCACATAAACACGAAAAGCGATGATTGAATGGGTCATTGTTGTGCGCAAAAATTGAAACTCAATTTGTAAATAGAAATGATTTTTTAAATCTCACCGAATTTTTGGGAGTAAATCATTAAGAAGAGGGTATATTAATTATGCCCAATTTTACATATAAAGATAAGGCTTCCAGTTTTCCTGAACCCCGCCATTCAGATTTCTGAAAAAGGTGATATGAACTGGCCTGTAGGGTTTTGTTTTGAGTGGCATATTGGCTTCATCAGGTGTGCGGTTCCCCTTTTTTACGTTGCAGTGGTTACAGGCTGTAACCAGATTTTCCCAGCTGTCTGAACCACCTCTGCTTTTTGGGTAAACGTGGTCCAGTGTTAGGTCTGTCTTTACACCACAATACTGGCAGGTATGATGATCTCTCTTCATGATATTTCTTCTGGAAAGCACAATTCTTGCATAGGGTAAACGGATGTACCGGCGCAGACGAATAACGGAGGGGTAAGAAAATTCATCATCAACCGTACGGATTACTTTATCGGGTGCATCATGCAGAAGCTCAGCTTTCTGTAAAAAAACCAGCTTCACAGATCTCTGTACCGAACAGATACTGATCGGTTGATAATCCTGATTTAGCACCAATACGTCGGAGTTCATAGCCTCGTGTAGTTTGCAGGAGTTTACTGTTCAACCCATTTTTCAGGGCTAAAAGAATCAACGTAGTATGGTCTATTTTATTCAAAATTTCAACCAAAATTCAGCTTCTGCCTGTTCACTCCTATCCTACAATCTGTAAATCAATTGGGTTTAACGTATTAAGCGAACGGATGGCATTCAGATTTTCGTACTAATAGTGAAATGTTGCGTTTTTTTTGTTTATTGATTGTCAATCATTGCGAACTATGTACATCAAAAAATATCATATCGGTCTTACCCAGTGGGGGTACAAAGAGTGGACAGGAAACTTTTTTTCTAAGGATGCAAAGCCCGACCAGTTTTTAAACCAATATGCTTCTGTATTTAACTCGGTTGAGGGAAACACAACATTTTACAGAGTGCCCTCTGCAGAAACTGTAAAAAAGTGGGGAGAGCAGGTTCCTGATGACTTTAAATTCTGTTTTAAATTTCCTCAGTCCATAACACACTACAAACGGCTCAAAGATGTTCGCGATGATGTGCTCTCGTTTCTGGATCTCTTCAGCCCCATACGCACCAAACTTGGCCCGTTTCACTTACAACTAAGCTCACAATTTTCCTTCAATGAATTTGATAAGCTCGAAGCGGTGATCGAATATCTCCCTAATCATTTAAGTTATGCAGTGGAAGTACGACACCCTGATTTTTTTGATAAGAGCAAAAAAGAGCATCATTTTACCACACTTCTGAAGAGCTATGGTGTCAATCGCGTGGTTTTTGACACCCGGAAACTTCATTCTGTTACTTCGCGCGAGCCATCTATTCGTGAGGCGCAGAGAAAGAAGCCAAAAACGCCGGTTCGCTTTCATTCAACCGGAATACACCCTTTTATTCGGTTTGTTGGAGCAAATGATGTTCTGAATAACGAGCCTTATTTGAAGGAGTGGGCCATCATTGTAGCCGACTGGATTAAAGAATCGAAACATCCCTACATATTCATACATGCGCCCGATACACTGTATGGGCCGGAACTGGCCAGGTTTTTTCACTCCGAACTCTCTAAATTAATCGACGTATCACCCATGCCGGAATGGCCGGTAGAAAGGGAAGACAAACAGCTCGGTTTATTTTAACAAAAAAAAGCCGCCCCCCTCTCGGGAAGACGACTTCGTGGGATCAAAACTTCTGCGAATTATTGTCCCATAATTACTTCGTTGGTAATGTGCACAAGTCCGTTACTTGCTGCGATGTCCCCATCCTCTATGGCAATGCCAAGGGTTGGTTCAACATCTGCTGCATCAACTTCTCCCTGGAAAAGATGACCAATCACTACATTTTGAAGTTGTTCCGGGCTTGCTCTTAACTGATCGAGATCTGCTCCGAGTGCTTCAAATGCTTCGTTTGTAGGTGCTACTACTGTGAATGGACCTTGTTGGGCGATAACATTATCTAACTCTGTTTCAGCCAATAACTCAGCAAAAATGGTGTGATCCTCACTTGAATTAATGACATCAACAATATTGCCTGACTGCGCAACAGCTACATTCAAACCTGCCAGAAAAATCACTGCAAATAGTGTAGCAAGTATTGCTGAAACCTTATTCTTTAAATACATAATAGTTATTGATTTAAGTTAATTGTTTTAACGCATTCGAAATGTAATTAGGTTATTTCAAATATCAAAGTTTGTATATTTTTACATACATGATTATTTGCCTGATTTTTTACGATATTTAAATCAGATACAGTATCAGGCAGGGAAAACAGTTTTGATGTTTGTAAATGTTAAACCTCTTAAAAGCGTGTTCTTAACCGCTGGAATCAACAAAATCGGCCAAAAAAGATAATTTATCCTCTGTTGATGTGGCAAAAGGCTGAATTTCGTATCTTTAATGCTTTGCAAAAATCAGCTATTTCTACAGATGCCACAAAGTGATACGATAACAAAACCGAATAAAATCAGCACCGAAGCGAATAAGCGCAGAACCTTTGCTATTATTTCGCATCCGGATGCCGGCAAAACCACTCTTACCGAGAAGCTTCTTCTCTACGGGGGCGCCATTCATGAAGCGGGTTCAATACGCCAGAGAAAAGCCGCCCGCTATGCAGCATCCGACTGGATGGCCATCGAAAAAGAGCGTGGAATTTCAGTAACATCATCGGTTCTTCGTTTTGAAAAAGACGGTATCAAATACAATCTGCTCGACACACCCGGGCACAAAGACTTTTCAGAAGATACCCTGCGCACTCTTGTAGCGGCCGACTCCGGCCTTATGGTAATTGACG
>SLGA01000172.1 GCA_007123985.1 Balneolaceae bacterium
CTGTTTGATAAATTTCGGGTGCCCGAAATGTGGCTGATGATCACACTTTTCTGTTTCACTGTAACCGCAGTTATGGGTTTTGAATGGGTGGCTGATCAGATAAGATCAGGGAATAAAAGTAGCTGGAAAGTGCCCGTTTACATTTCAGCAGGTTTTGCACTTTTTGCGATAATAATAGGCCTTCAGATGTTATCGTTCGAAAAACCGGGGGAAAGACAGCGGCTGGCTCAGCAGGTGGCTTCACAAAATCAGGTTGCACCGAATGACCCAGCTGTTTCGCAAACGGTTTCAAGAATTATTCAAACTCAATTGATCCCCGAACGTGAATCCATCGCTACTGCCGATACGATGCGTTTTGCACTTCTCTTTTTCATTGGAGCCGGTATTCTTTGGGGAATGGGTATTCGTAAAATTCCGCTCTCAGTTGGTGGAATTGCACTTTGTATGATACTCGCCTATGATCTTATTTCGGTTGATTCTCGCTATCTAAGTGATCGTTCTCTTGTAGATCAGCAACTAACCCGAGAGGATGTTCTAAACAGACAAGAGAGACCCATTGATCAATTTATTCACGAACATAACGCGAGTGAGGAGGGTTGGCCATACCGAACACTTCCTTTTCTCGATAATGCATTTAATAATGCTACACCATCTTATTTTTATCCATCGGCGGGCGGCTACTCCGGCGCAAAACTTGGCTATTATCAGGATCTGATTGACGAAGCCATTTTTTCCGGTTCATCCGGCCTGAATAATGGTGTTTTAAGCATGCTGAATATTAAATATGTAACTCACATGCAACCAATTCGCCTGCCGGGTCTCGAAGTGGTCTATCAGGAAGAGACCGGCTATGTGCTTGAAAACCAGAATGTGTTACCCAAAGCATTTTTTGTAGATTCGGTTGATGTACTCCAGGATCAGCCGGGAGTCTTAAGGCGAATTTCGAATGATTTTAATCCCTCGGAGGTTGCATTTACTGCTCATGAACTTACATTGCCAGTAATACGGGATACTGCAGCTACCGCTCTTGTTACTCAGTACAATGCCAATCGTTTATCCGTTGAAATTTCCAGAGAAGAACCCGGGTTTTTGGTATTGGGCGAAATCTGGTATCCACCGGGCTGGATTGCCACACTGAATGGTGAAGAGATTGAAGTAATCCGCACAAATTACGTTCTTCGTGGTTTTGAAATTCCAGCCGGTGAGCATACACTGGTGATGACACTTGAGCCGGTTTGGTATAAAGCTGGTAATTATCTCG
The DNA here is from genome assembly GCA_007123985.1 of Balneolaceae bacterium. Classification (GTDB taxonomy): domain Bacteria; phylum Bacteroidota; class Rhodothermia; order Balneolales; family Balneolaceae; genus Rhodohalobacter. The sequence continues at coordinate 1,262 of SLGA01000172.1, forward strand.
CTTTGATTGGAACAATTGTACTGTTTGGCAGCGGTATAGCAGGTATTTTTCTTGTAGTACGCAGAAAAGAGGAGAGTGAAAAAACGGATGAGAAGTCCTCAGATTCCTAAAACATTTTCATCTCTGTAGAAGATAGAGGTTTCACACTCCATAAATTCGATAGGACTGAATCCGCGATACGGAAGTTGTTTAAATCCCTTTGCTTTCAAAAATAATATGCCCTCTGAGTAGCTGTCACGGTTGGTATCATCAAAAATGATAATGCCATGTTCGCTTACATAATCAACTGCATTCATTGCACATTTGTTACGATCTCTTCCGTCAATGATGATTATGTCGTAGGCGTCACTGTTTTCTGTAATGGCATTGATGTACTGTTTTCCCAGATTTCGGAACATAATATGTACATTTGAAGGCATTTTTTCTGAGATGGTATCATACCACTCTTTCACATGCTCAACTGCATAAACCGATTTCACTCTTTCAGCCCACCAAAGAGTACCCAACCCCGATCCGTACTCAAAAACACTCAGATGTTTCTGCAGGCGTTCTTCAAGAAGTTCGTTTACTCCGTATGTAAACCATGGTACAGGGCTTCCGCTGATATCTATGGACTTTCCTGATTTGAAACTTTTAAACCATCCGCTGCTGTGCAAATAGCTTTTTCGGCGAAGCAGCCAATAATCATACAAAGGAATTCGGCTCAGGACGGGATGTATCCTTTGAAGAAAAAAATCGGATTGAGTGAATCGTTTGCTCATGGATGTGTTTGTAAAACAGGATAAATCGATGATCTATAAGTATAGCATCTTCTCATAAAGAATACTGACTTTTGTGGGAACTTACACACAATCAGATTTAACCATAAAAAAAACCGGTACCATTTAGAGTAGTACCGGTTCGGAAATTGTGACAGGCTTTGAAATCAGTACGTAAAACCAAGCCTGTCAAGGCCTTGCTGAATCTCTTCACTGCTCATAAAAAGATCCCAAAGCAATCCTGATCTGTGATTTTCAATCATTACAACTATGGGTCCCTGATCGATAGCAAGATATCGCTGCGGATACCAATCGTGCTCGGGGCTCATTGCATCATAAAATCCATAAGGCCCAAACATTTCATCGTAGTAGTTGTGATAAAGATTTCTGAGAACTTTCATAGACTCTTCGGGTGTGTATGGAAAAGAAGAGAGAGCAGCAGTTGGTGTAATTACTCCAACATCATCACCGTGAGGTTTATGTGCACGATATCCGCTAACGGAGTAACTGGCTGTTAAACCCCATAAATCTTCACCATAACCTGCAAAATTGTTGGGATTCTCTTTCGCATACTCATAGTGAATCAGGGAATGGTTTCGATTATTATCCCAAAAGTTACCGTAATCATCTTCCAGATTTCGGGGATCAAGGCCGAGATATGAATAATGAGCCCAAAATAACGGCCCGCTGTATTCTACCGCACCGTTGTGGCTAAAAGGGAGAGAATATCCATAAGCTTCATGGTTCTCCAGAGCTATATCACCACCCCGTGCCCAGCCTTCATGATACACTTCGGGGTCTATCGGGAATGTAGGTGAAGCGGCTGCAAGCACATATGCAATCAACGTTTCATCATAGCCATGAATAGGGTGATTCATCTCAAAATCATGATTTGGTGACCAGTGCCATAAAAGAACATTCTCTTCACCGTTTCTTGTGTGCCAATTCCAATTCACCTCGCGCCATAGTGTATCTATTCGGTCTGCTATTGCTGCTTCACGGTCTGAACCGTCCCGAAGGTACTGCCTCACGGTTAGAAGCCCTTGCACAAGAAATGCAGTTTCAACAATGTCAGCACCATCATCCAGATTGCTGAACGGCCTGGTTTCTCCGGTTTCACCATACATCCAGTGCGGCCATACACCATTATAGCGCTCAGCTGTTTCAAGAAAATTCACAATACGCTCGAACCGGACAACGGCTTCTTCTCTTGTGATGAATCCACGCTCAACGCCTACTATAATTGCCATGAGCCCAAAACCGGATCCACCTGCAGTTACAACGTCCCGATCGTCCTGGGGATAATCTCCATCCAGGTGATACCGTTCGCGGGCCATACCTGAATGTGGTTCTGCACCGTCCCAGAAATACTGAAAGGTTGCATATTGAACTTTATCAAGAAGATCAGCATCGGATAATTCTTCGGAAACCTGAGCTGCATCTCTTTCGGATGTTTCACCATCGCAAGCAATTATTGAGACTAAAAAAAATGGCAAAATAAATAACAGTAATAAAAACTTTGTTTGATGTTTCATAAGTCTGACTTTTTGTAAGTGAAAAATTTGATGTGAACGGGTCATATTTTTGGATACTGTAGAATGATATCAATTAACATCGGCTGCTGTTCTGAAGCCGAGGTGAAAGGATGCACTTTCGTGCGAGTGAGATTGGCGCGCTGAAACTCTGTAACTGTAGCACACATCCTGATGGCATAAGAATGAACCTC
>SLGA01000061.1 GCA_007123985.1 Balneolaceae bacterium
CAATCAGCTCCTCCGGACCGAGAATCTCTACTCTATTTCCAAACTGCAAAAACCATTCGTTCAGAAAGTCAAGATTTTCGAAGCGAAACCAAACTTTAATTTTTTCGTTATTTACTGACATTTCCTTAAATATCTTCGTTGGCAAATTGGCTCTAAACGCGCGATCAGCGCTTTTATCGACCAACACCTTTACTTCGCGGCCTGATTCGTTAGAGCCAAAAATCAATGCCTCTGCGTTAATATCTCCTTTCTGCTCAAAATTTTTATCCAGAATGTTGATATTTCTCATACGGTCGAGCACAAAATTTCGTATGGCATCTCTTTTATGAGAAAATCCGATCATATTCCAATGATCACGATAAAACACCAATAAGTACGGGTCTACTTCTCGCTCCGTCAACTTTGAATCTTTTTGACTTTTATAATCAAACATTATTGTTCTATTCTCTGAGATGGCATTGCTCAGCGTGTACCAATTTCCTCCCTCTTTTTTTTCATGACCAAAATGAAGAAATGGATCTACAATCGTTTTGTTGTCAAGCGATTCCATGTACACCTTAAGCTCTTTCGGAAGAACATTTTTAATTTTCAACTCGACACCTTTTGCATCAGCAATCAGATTTTTATCTACCTGAGACTTTACAAAATTGAGGCCTACTAAAATAGTAGCCAGCTCTTTTTGGTTAAACATCAGGGGTGGCACTGAATAGCCCTCCATAATACCATAACCGCTGTATTCATCCCATGTAACGGGCACTTCAACCTCGGATAAAGCATTGAAATCTCTAAAGATAGTTCGCCTGCTAACACCAAACTCACGCGCTAATTTTTCCACAGTTATTCTCTCTTTAGATTGCTGAAGCTTTAGGATTAATTTCATCCTGCGTTCAGAGCTTTTTAATCGCGACATAACTGTACTTTATAAAATTCATTTCCTGTTTATTGTGCATTAAGAATAGATCTCATAACCACTGAAGCTAAACCATCATACAAAATTTTCTAACACTACGATAGCCTTCCCTTCGTAGAACGGCTCGTTACTGCCAAAGTTAAATTCAAATATTTCTGCCTTAAGATTTTTTCCGTATTGAATAATCTCTTTTTCTGCACCATCAGCACCTTTCCACATGATAATCTTTCCCCATGGTTTTTTATTCAGTAAACGCAGTAGATCATCAATTTTGAAAGCATGCTTTGTAACAATACCCGTACCTTTTTTTATGTCAACAAGAGAGATACTTTTAGCTGCCACGGATACATTTTTCAACTCCAGTTCCTGAATAATATCACCAACGGCCCTCATTTTCTTCTTTACATTATCATTCAGAATCCACTCTGAATTACTCTTACAAATGGCGAGGGGTATTCCCGGAAGCCCACCACCCGAACCTGCATCAATCCATTTACTATGATCATCAAGCATATTCAGCGCCATCGGAATGAGTGAATGAATAGTATGTTCTCTCACTGTTTCACGTGAAACAGTGCGGCTTACGAGATTGATTTTATCATTCCATAGAAGCAAAAGATCAATATACGCTTCAAGTCGATCTTCATTTTTTGTAAATATCTCTCTTGCTATACGTAAAGATTCGGGGCTGACTTCCGTTCGAACAGTTTTATGTTTCACGTGAAACACCTATCCTTTTAAATAAACCATCAGAACAGCAACGTCGCTCGCAGAAACGCCGCTAATTCTTGATGCCTGGCCTATCGTTTCCGGTTTAATTTTCCCCAGCTTGCTTTTACCTTCGTTAGAAAGACTCTTTATTTTCTCGTAATCGAGTTTATCCGGAATCTTTGTACTTTCCTGCCGGCTCAGTTCCTGAACCATTTCAAACTCTCTTTTAATGTAACCGTCGTATTTTATTTGTATCTCTACCTGCTCAATTACGTCTCTGCTTGCGGTGATATCATTAACTTTTTGCTTCAACTCAGTATCTGCTTCCAGTAAATGATGGAGGTGAATTTCAGGCCTGGGAATCAGTGATTTTGCCTTTACCGGCTGACTCAATACCGATGTTCCCTTTTCAAGAAGCATAGAATCCATCTTTTCGGGACGCACTGTGTAGTCACTGATCAGATCGTAAAGTCTGTCGATCTCGCTTTTCTTTTTAACATATCTTTCATAGCGATCATCACTTACGAGGCCAATTTTTTTACCCAGTTCGGTTAATCTCAAGTCCGCATTATCCTGACGCAGTAATATTCTGTGTTCCGCACGTGAAGTGAACATCCTGTACGGTTCTTCAGTGCCTTTATTAATGAGGTCATCCACTAAAACACCGATATACGCTTCTGATCGTTGTAAGATAAATGGTTCTTTTTCCTGAACATGTAAAGCTGAATTAATACCAGCCATTAAGCCCTGACAAGCCGCTTCTTCATAACCAGTTGTTCCGTTAATCTGACCTGCAAAAAACAATCCGTTTACAAGCTTGGTCTCAAGGCTTCGTTTTATCTGGTATGGTGGAAAATAGTCGTATTCAATGGCGTAGCCGGGCCGCAACATCACAGCCTTTTCAAACCCCGGTATGGTTCTCAATGCATGATATTGTACATCTTCTGGAAGTGATGTACTGAATCCGTTCAGGTACATCTCATACGTATTCCAGCCCTCAGGTTCCAAAAAAAGCTGATGCCTGTCTCTGTCTGCAAAACGATTAATTTTGTCCTCGATACTCGGGCAATAGCGTGGCCCGATTGATTTAATTCTTCCATTAAACATCGGGCTGCGATCAAAACCCATTTTAAGTGTCTCATGTACTTCATTATTGGTATACCCAATCCAGCAGGTTAACTGGTCTTCTACTCCGGGTAATTGATCTGTCATAAATGAGAACGGGCTTGGATCTTCATCACCATATTGAATTTCCAGCTTCGAATAATCAATGGAGCGCCCGTCTAATCGGGGTGGAGTTCCTGTTTTTAATCTGCCAATCTCAAAACCAAGCTTCTCAAGGGATGCAGAGATACCAACTGATGCTCTTTCACCTGACCTCCCACCCCCATACTGGCTTTCACCTATGTGAATTATTCCATTCAAAAATGTACCACTGGTTAGCACAACAGATTTTGATTTAAACATCTGCCCTGTTTGTGTAACCACACCGGAAACTTTAGTGCCGGAATTGTCTGTTAGAATATCTACTACATTATCCTGCCTGAAGTGCAAGTTTGGAATTTCTTCAAGCTGCTCTCTCATCATCTGTGCGTAAAGTACACGATCACTCTGACATCGTGGACTCCACATGGCCGGCCCTTTACTTCTGTTGAGCATTCGGAACTGTACACCACTTTTATCACTTACAATTCCACTTAAACCACCCAATGCATCAATCTCTCTTACAAGTTGACCTTTAGCAACGCCACCCATGGCCGGATTACAGGACATCTTGGCAATGGCATCCATATTCATGGTAATGAGAAGCGTTTTAGCTCCAAGTTTTGCGGCTGCCCCGGCAGCTTCACTTCCGGCGTGTCCTGCTCCTACAACAATAACGTCGTAGTCAGGGTATATGCTATTCATATATATTTGTTTTTTAATAACTTATCTATTTTATCTTGACTTTATGAACCTTAAAAATATTGTTTTTTAATGAATTATTAAATCATTTGATTTTTCATACAATCAAACGAACTTAACGTTAATAACAGTTCAATCATATACAAAAGAACAAACTTGCTACATCATGTGTTTCAAAAAGAAAAAAGAGGTACAATCAAAAAAATACTTCTCAG
>SLGA01000016.1 GCA_007123985.1 Balneolaceae bacterium
ATTAAATCAAAATGAATAACCCGAATGGACAACTCTATTCGAATTTCCTTTAAGGCATCTGATAAGAGTGATCAAATAGTTAACTGCAGTACGATTTTTGCCGCCTGCTGTGATTCAAAATACGAATCTTATCTTTTGTCCATATGTAATCATGGCAATTCGTGAATCGACCTTTTTGTAACACTTGTATCCTCTGTGCTATATGTTCTTTCCTCGAAGTAAATGCCGCCTTTCGAATTCACTTTAATCAGTGTTGAACAGCGGGTACCATAATTTTCAGTTTTTATAAAAACTGCAGAAACTGCAATCTCAAGATGCTCGGGTAGGCCTGTTTTTGGTAATCTCTCTTTCGGGTAGGTTTGCTGATTTTTGAGCAAATTAAAAATAGAATCATTCTCTATGTGGCCAGATTTCAAAATCTTTTTGAACTTCTGTTGAGCCCAATCCGTTTTTGGCCAACTTGTGTTTAAATGGGCATTGCTTATTGAATATACACCGGTTTCAGTTTTTTGGAAGCTGTTTTCCACACTTGAGAAGTGGTAAAAAGCATCCGGTGTACCTGCAAGCAGATTAAATCCGTTATAGTTTTTAGCTGATTTTTGTAATTGCGTAAAATAATCCGGCACTGTTTTGGGTGATGTTAATACATCCGTAACGATATCACCTCTGCTTGGAGCGTTCTTTTTAATCTGCCTCATGTCTCTGAAGTTTGTAAGGGCAGCTATTCGCCCTGTCTGAGCAACACCGAGCCAGGTACCCCCGGCTTTCAAATCTTTACCGGCTACTATCGTTGGTTCAGTATTCCATTTGGCTGCCGCCCTTGCCGGGCGTTCATAAAATTCGTCTCTGTTACCGGCTAGAATAAATGGATAATCGGGGTGGGCATTTACAGCAAATACAATAAGGCACATAACTCTTTTTCCGGATTATTAAAAAATTTTGAAACAAAGCAGCTTTAAATTCGCTGTAAATTTCTGTTTACACAACGCTCTTTACTGTTTCTTACAGAACGAATTGATTTGTTTTTTATATCAAAAAAGCAAAAAGTTGTGTAGTATGTTACAATTCAGCTCAAAAAAGATAACAACATAAAGTAGCAGTTACAGAACATTGATTCCCGGAAGTGATACCGCAAAACAAGACATTATCCTGCTGGCTACAGGATTTCTTGCTGCGATTTTGTTTTACTGGCTCTATTCAGGCATCCATCCATTGCGATTGGCTGATAGCAGTTTAGGCTTATCATCAGCCTCGGAAAGAGGTGTTGCTGTCGCAAATCAATTTGGCTACAGAAGCAGCAGAAGTGGTGTTACCAGTTTCAAAGTAAACCAGAGTTATCTTGATTCGTTGCAGAGTCAAACAAATTTGAACGAGTTTTATTCGCTTGAGGAAAACCGTGCACTATACCCTGCTTTCTATTGGCAAACTAATCTAAAGGTAGCAGATCTTGATCAGGATGCTGTTTTCGGTTTTATGGGTGAATCGGCAAAAGTAGTTTCTGTTATTCTCAATGAACGAGGAGATTTTATTGCTGTGCAAAACAGCCATGAATATTTACCTGTTTTACGCACTTCAGGAACAGAACAGCCCCAGCTTGAATCCGGTGATAGTACCGGGCCGGATTTTATTGATGAGGAACTGGAGCAATTTATGAACGAAGAGTTCAATCAAAGCACGGCACTTAAACTTGCCGGTTATTATTTGAGTGAATCAGGATGGCCAGAGGACAGATTTTTACATGAAGCAACCGAGCTTCTGAATGTTGAGGATCTTCAGGCAGCTAAGGTAACATATCTACACAATTCAGAGCTGGTGAGGCAGGATGTACAAGTAGAAGTAACCGTTCTGGAAAACGGTGCCATGCTTGAAATGAACTACACCTACCTGGACTCACCTGCCGGAGCAATGGATTTTAGTCCTTACTTGTCCGGTATTAGGGCGATTGTGATTCTATTTGCTATTTTCTGGATTTTCGTACTTCTCTTTAACCGATTTCGGCTTAGACTGGTTGATACAAAAGCCGCTGTACTCATCGCCGTTCTTGCAGGTCTGATATTTCCATTTTTAATCACATTACAACAGCTTTACAACCACTTTTCATCTTTTGGAACAATATCGTTCTCCTTTATTCTGCCAATGCTCATTACCATTGGATTTTTTGCCGCAATAGCATCGGTGGGATTCTTCGCTGTGTCAGCAATATCAGATTCAATTACAAGACAGGTCTGGGATGAAAAGCTCAGAACGTATGATCTGATAAGAACAAGCCACTTTTTTAATGTGCCGGTGGGAGTTAATATCATCCGCGGTATCTCACTCGGGCTGATAATTTCAGCAGTATGGAGTTTAGTGATCTATGTAATTCCGGGTGGGTACATCACAGTTCCTGGTGTATTTATTTCGGATACTACATACCTGCCATACATTTCAGAAATTTTAAGCAATTTCGCTATCTCATTCATCATCGTTCAGGTGATATTTCTGATATTTCTGGGTCAGTTCAGATCTGCATTTAAATCAAATTTTATGGCTGTTCTGCTGCCCGGATTAATGATGAGCACTGTATATCCGTTTCCGTTTGATGTGGGCGGTTTGTTACCTGAGCTTTTATCCGCTGGTATTGTGGGATTGCTGTTGGGTCTTATCTATCTGAAGAATGATTTTATCACCACTTTTATTTCACTGTTTGTCTTCTTTTCAGTCGTCACAACTGCGCCTGGGTGGTTGCTGTCTCCATCACCCGATATTGTGGTGTTTTTGCCGTTTGTACTGCTTCTTGTAACAGGGTATGTTATTGGTGCATACAACATTTACAAAGGACAAACTGGAAATGAGCTACCCGATTTTGTGCCGGGTTATATTCGTGAACTGGCCCAGGAAGACAGAATTAAGCAAGAGCTCCAGATTGCCCGACAGGTACAACAGTCATTTTTACCTGCGGCCAGACCCGATGTTGCCGGTTTTGACATCGCCGCAATATGTAAACCTGCCTATGAAACCGGTGGAGATTATTTCGATTTTATCTCTTTATCTGATGACAGACTGGCTATTACTATTGGTGATGTAAGCGGAAAAGGAATTCAGGCAGCATTTTATATGACATTTATAAAAGGTGTACTGCACGCTCTTTGTAATGACTTCTCCTCGCCGGCAAAAATTTTGAGTAAAACAAATAAACTATTCAGAAGAAATGCCAACAAAAGTACATTCATATCATTAATATTTGGTGTTTTGGATACTAAAAAGGCATGTTTTCGCTTTTCAAGAGCCGGCCATAATCCGGTACTTTTTTATAAGAACGATGAAGGAAAACTCTATCCCTACCAGCCATCCGGACTTGCCATTGGTATGGCAAACGAAGAGCTTTTTGATAAACACATCACAGAAGATGAAATCGCACTGAAAACGGGTGATATCCTGATTCTTTTTACCGATGGTGTGGTAGAAACAATCAGCAAAACGAATAAGTTGTACGGCGACCACCGATTGCACAATCTAATTATGAAATACAATTCATTTACCTCGCTGGATCTTATAAGGCGCATGGAAGAGGATCTGAAAAAATTTGGCGACAAACATGAACAACACGATGATCTCACGATGATCGTTATCAAGAAGAAATGATTTACATCCTGAAATCAGTTATCTTTAATCTTATGAAATTTTTATCTGTTTTTATCATTCTGTTGCTTCTTTTTTTGCCGGCACAAACCTATTCACAATCTTCACAGGTGGAGCCTGTTTCCCTGGAACAAGCTCTGAAAACGGCCGCTGAGCAAGAGAAAAAAATACTCGTTGATGTGTATGCTGCATGGTGCCCCTATTGCCAGCGAATGCACTCCGAGGTGTATGTTGATAACGATGTTGTTGCTGCTATTAATGAACATTTTATCCTTGTGAGAATCAATGTGGAGTCTGATGAAACAGTGAGATATCATGGAAATGAAATGACTGAATCAGAATTTGCACAGGCCCTTCAAAACAGAAATGTGCCTACCACCTATTTTTTGAATCATGAAGGTGCCATTATTGGATCACAGCCGGGGTATCTCGAGGAGAGTGTGTTCTCAAATCTGTTGAAATTTGTTGGAAGTGATGCATTTCTCACGCAAACATTCGATGAATATCTTGAGAACAGATAAGAGTATTCATCACAATTCAGAATATAAACCAGTAAGGAAAGATGTCCCGAAGTCAATCGGTTGAAGATTACCTGAAGACAATTTATAAGCTTGAGCAGGATACCGACAAAGGTGTATCCACATCTAATCTGGCGGAAGGAATGGGTGTTGCCAATGCTTCGGTTACAAATATGCTAAAAAGGCTTTCAGATATGGGGCTTGTAAATTACGAATCCTATTACGGAACCACGCTTACAGATGCAGGCGAGAAGATAGCTCTTGAAATTATCCGCCATCACAGATTGATTGAACTCTACCTGAAAGAGATGCTCGGTTATTCCTGGGATGAAGTTCATGACGAAGCAGAGAAGCTTGAGCATCATATTTCTGAGCAGTTTGAGGACAAAATTGCCGAGATGCTCAATAATCCCATTGTAGATCCTCATGGCGACCCTATTCCTACGAAAGACGGGGTAATGCCTGCTATATCTTCGGAACCTCTCACAGAGCTCGGGATGGATCAGGAGTGCATCATTATTCGAATGAAAAATCAAGACCCCGAATTGCTCCGATATCTCGAAGAGCAGGGGCTTATTCCAGGCGTAAAAATCAAAATAATGAAGAAAGAACCATTTAATGGGCCGCTTCAGCTATCCATAGAAAATGAGCGCACAACCACTATTGGCAACACCATAGCTGAGGATATTTTTGTTATGAAAAAAGAGAGTAGCTGATACTTATGGGGTGTGATCCATCGGGTTTGGATAGGAGAAATCGTAGTGAAGATCTTCTCTTAATTTTTGATTAGAAACAACCCTGTAGTTCTTGTTATCCTTTGGCTTGAAACGGGGCAGAGGAAGATTAAAATGCTCCGCCGCACTTTCATAAAACTCTTTTCGTGGCGGGTGCCCGTCCGAAACTACATTATATACGGTATTTCGCTTTTTTTGCCGGATGATCTCACAGATAACATTTACACAATCCACCTGATGAACCAGATTTACAGGTTTAGCTGCTCCATCAAGATCTTTTTTACCGCTTAGATAGTGAATGGGATGTCTCCCGTAACCATATAGCCCGCCAAGACGAAGTATGGTAAAATCGAGCCCTGATTTCTGGATTAGTTCTTCCGTCTGTATCAAAACTTCACCCGCCGGGCGTGATGCACTACCCGGTTTAACGTCTTCTTCTTTGGTGATGCCTCCCGTTTCACTGTAAACCGATGTAGAACTTGTAAAAATAATCCAGGTTAGATTGCTCTCCTTGCATTTTTCTAAGATTTTGGCAATCGCTTCAACAAAATGTTCTCCTCCGGTATCTTTCTTAAGCCGAGGCGGCACATTCAAAATGAGCAGATCGCTCTGCCAAAATGATTCTGTTGCTGGGTCGTTAAGTGACTCAGGAAGGCGGATGAGGTAGGGTTCAATACCGTTCTGTTCAAGTGTTTTTAGTTTGTTTTCAGTAGTTGTAGAACCCTTTATCGGATAGTTATTTGAGTGTAACCTCTGTGCAAGCGGAAAACCAAGCCACCCACACCCCAAAACTGATATTTTCATAAACTTCATACCTTTATTCGGCTTGAAGGTAAAGAGTACTGAACAGAATTTAAAAAACTGTTTGTAAACAGACTCTCATTTCAAATAGTGCAGAAGTTATATTGTAAGGCGAATTCCGCCCATGAAAGTTCTTGGTAAGCCAGGCCTTACACCTGCAGGCCTGTCGGATACGATATAGGTTTGATTTAAAACATTTCTCACATTAACAAACATGTTGATATTCGATGATATCTGGAAATCACTGCTTGCATCAAGAAGAAAGTAACTGTCTGTGCTTTGGTTTCTTTCAAGAGACCCGCTGCCGGCAACTGTTCTGATTTTTGGTGAGAAAACTGAGTTCAGATTCAGAGAAAAAACACCCTTTCCAAATCCAAGACCAGCATTTAGCTGATGTTTAGGAATGAAGGGAATTTCATCACCCGATACAACAGTTCCCCATGGACCAAAATCGCTGGAAAAGTCTGATTGAAATGTGGCATTTGTGTACGTGTAATTCAGATTAAAAGGTAGGGAAATGTCTGATCTTTTTAAAAAGTCTGACAAATCACTGTTTGCACTAAATTCAACACCAAAAACCTGAACTTTTCCGGCATTAAACTGCGCGGTAGTACCGCCGCCGCCGCCTGCGGCCAGATCTGAGCCAAGCAGATTGCTGTAACTATTATAAAAACCGATTATTTCTGTTCTGATCAGATTATCAGCTAATCTGAAGCCTAACTCATAGTTTACACTTTGTTCAGATCTTGTTTCGCTGCTTGAACCGGGACTTGGGGGAGAAAAGCCTCGGTGAATACCGGAAATTAGTGTAACACGCTCAGAAAGTTTGAACGTAAGACCTGCACCCGGCACAAATTCGCTGATGGTATAGTCGCTTTTTTGAAGATCAGAACCGGTTCGTTCAATATCGCTTGTACCAAAATTTCGATTTGAAAACCAAATATATTCAAATCGTATTCCCGGAGAAAATGTTAACCTGTTATATGTGATTTTATCTTTCAGGTAGATGGAAAGTGCTGTTGCAGAACCTATGCGATTTGCCTGTGTACCCGGAATGCCTGCGCTACTCATTATCATGGTACCGTTTTCCATTCTGTACCCATCTTCAAACTGAAAGCGATCTTCTTCGTCCTGATGTAATCGAATCCCGAACTCAACTTCATTCTGAAAACTTTCTGCACCCAAAGAAGCAACAAAGATACTTTCAATTCCCTGAGAATAATATGAGCGATTATTCGATCGAACTACCAATGCATTTTCATCGCTGTTGGCACCACGCAGCACGGCAAGTGCCGCTTCATTCTGGTCGGGATTATTGAGCACTCCGGAAAGTCCCGCACCATTAACGGTTTGAAGTTTATACCACTCGCGGGAGAAGTTATTTCTGTAGAGTGTAGTGGTAACGTCAGCCCTGTCGGACAATAAAACAAAATGCCTGGCCATAAATTGAACGTGTTCGGTTACAATTTGATCTGCCTGAGAAGCTGCATAACGTCGAAGCGGTGTTCGTTTAAAATCATCTCTGGTGAGACCGAGGTAAGTTTCGTCAGAGTCCTGATCGTTATACCCAATTTTTAGCTCAAGCCGCTGAAAAACGGATGCTTGAGGGTTTGTACGTATCATAAATTTGCCTAAAAAGTCATTGAGCGCGAAACCGGTATTTCCACCATTATCCAGTTGCTTGAAGCCGTCATTGCTCATGTGCAGAGCTTCAATCAGATATCCGAAGTTCTGGTATTGGTTACCTACATTTGCATAAAATTTGTTTGCATTGTGCTCTCCGATACTTAATTCTGCTCTGCCGGAAAAATCAGATGGAATTGGAGTGGAAATGAGATTGATGGCACCCCCTGTAGTATTTGGTCCATATTTTATTTGGGCAGATCCTTTTCTTACTTCAACTGAGTTGATTCTCCCCATGTTCGGAAAGTAATACGCCGCCGGAGCAGAGTAGGGGGCGGGTGCTGCAAGAATTCCATCCTCCATGAGATTGATTTTTGTACTTCGCTCAACCCCTGCACCTCTCATGCCAATGTTCGGGCGCAGACCAAAACCATCCTCTTCCTGGATATTGATTCCGCTTACTGTTCGTAAAATCCTGTTGATGTCGGTGTAATTCTGTTTCTGTAACTGTTCAGCATTGATGTAGCTCGCCGCTCCCGGTATAGGGTTAATCCAAACAGGAGCACCAACTACTGTAATTCGATCAAGAATGATTTCATCGATTGTTCTAGTTGTATCACTATCGGCTTGCATATTGGGTGTTGCAAACAAAGCAGTTGAAAAAAAGAGCGTGCCAATAAGTGCAGAGAAGGTTAGTTTGAAGGAATTTATCTGTAACAAAGCGAAATCAGTAAAGAATTTTTATTTAGACTGAATCTAAATTTAGAGATATTTTTATCTGAATTGCAAGCTTATTTAGAATATTTCTAAATAAAAAAATTCAGCCCATTCATTTTTAGAAGAATTACAAGCTCATGATAAACAAACGGATAGCAGTAGTAGGGGCAGGGATTAGCGGATTAGTAACTGCATATTCACTTCAGAAACAAGGGTTCGATTGTGAAGTCTTCGAAAAAAATTCGTTGCCCGGCGGAGCCATGAAGACAGTTAAATCTGAAGAATGGCAGGTTGAATACGGACCCAATACATTATTGCTGAAGGATAAATCAGTTAAAGATTTTCTCGAAGAGATGGATCTGTTATCGTCTAAAGTTGCAGCCAACCCTGCCGCTGAAAAACGATTCATCCTTAAAAACGGAAAGTTAGAACCACTTCCGGGTTCTTTACTAAGTGCGGTAAGCACACCTCTCTTTAGTTTAAAAGCAAAACTACGGGTGCTATTGGAGCCATTTATATCTAAAAGCACCAATCCGGATCAAACTATTGCAGAATTTACAAAGAGACGACTTGGACCTGAGATGCTTGATTATGCAATTAATCCATTTGTAGCAGGTATATTTGCGAACAATCCGGATTCACTTTCATTACGGCATGCTTTTCCCGCTATGCACAATCTTGAGCAGGAGTACGGCTCATTAATCTGGGGAAGTTTTGCCGGTGCAAAAAAAAGAAAAGAATCCGGCAGGATACCAAGAGAGCTGATATCCTTTAAAAAAGGTATTGGTGAACTGCCATCTGCTATAGCTTCTAAGCTCAATACAATTCATTTTAAAAAAGAGATATCAAGTATCGAGAAGAAACTGGATGGCTGGTATCTCATTTCGGGAAAAAAGCAGCACGGACCATACGATCACATTGTACTAAACACCCCGCTTTATAAGTGGAGTTCTGAATTTTTGTCGCTGGACAAAAATATGATGAAGAAGATTGAGTCTGTTCATTATCCACCGCTTTCGGTACTCTGCCTCGGGGTAAAAAAAGAGGATGTTAGCCATCCTCTGAATGGATTTGGGTTTCTGATACCGGAAAAGGAGAGAAGAAGTATTTTGGGGGCACTTTTTTCCTCTACACTTTTTGAAAACAGGGCTCCGGGTGGTCACCATCTGCTTACGGTTTTTGTGGGCGGCGGCAGGCAGCCCAAACTGGCTTCATTGGAAACAGATAAGTTACTGCCTGTGGTACTCGATGAGTTACATGATATTATTGGTTTGACAGGGGAGCCCGTATTTACCGATCATATCTACTGGCCCAAATCTATTCCGGCATACCATGTTGGTTACGACGAAATTTTGGAAATTTTTGATAAAATAGAACGAGAAAACCCGGGGCTCTTTTTGGCCGGCAATTTTCGGCATGGTATATCCGTACCCGATTGTATCATAAATGGGCAAAAACTTGCAGAGCGCATTTCAGCGATTTAATTGATTTCCGGCCTTGAGGAGAATGTTTCCAGTAAAATTTCGAGGATATTTTTCCCGAAAAAGGTGAGGCGTTCCTGCCCTGTCATCGCGAGAAAACGCAAGAGCTTTCTGAGGTCATGCATTAGAGGTGGTGGATCCGTAACCAGGGTTTCATTCTCTATTACGAAATCCCAATCGAATGGATGTTCAAATTTTACTCCCCGTTTTTCCATACTCATTCGGTACATGTTCGCAATTAACCCGTACCCAATGGTTGAAGGGTGCAAACCATCGAGGCTGAAGATTCCTCCCCTATCCAGCTTTCCTGTGGATTCATCAAGCCGTAAATAGTCGGTTGAGATTCGCGGATGTCCCTTTTCATCCACCAGATAATTGGTTTTTGGATTTCTTTTTAAAGCATGGATAAAATTGGTTGGATAGGGTTCAATTTGATGTGATGGATGTCTGCGCCTCGCTGCTGCTTTAACGTACCTTGCTACGGGAACCACGCAAAAGTCAAACTCGGTGGCAAGCCTGCGTATTATCTCATTGTATTGATCTACAATCTGATCAAGCAGAATGGCATCGTCTTTGGTAAGGTGCGGATGTTTTACAGGATCGAAATCCTCATCCCAAATCCAGAAACGTGCGTAATAATCAAAATATCCACCATTTGATGACATTCCGTTCTTGTTTACTCCCCTGATTGCAGGCGGAATGGTTACATATGGAATTGTAGGTACAAACACATGTTTCACATTCATTACTGCAATCTTGCTATACAACCGGTACAGTTCTTCTTTGAAGTGCTCCGGCCGGAATACAGTACACTTTCTGTCAGCGTAGTAGTTATGCAGATCATCAGGTTCTGAAAATATGATGCGCAATTTGGTAACGGCCCCAACAATATTATTATGGCCAATGCAAACAATCAGGTTTTCAATGCCGCCGTCTTCCTGGATTTTCTGCACATTATTAAGCATGGTATTATTTTCAGCTTCTGCACTGAATGATGGATTCAGCACAAGACGGGCTGTTGTGTACATGGCATTATCCGGGAGAACATTGAATACAGAGTATCGCGGCCGGGTGTTCAGAATATGTTTTCGGCTGTAGTGGTCATTAATCAGCATAGAATCGCTGATGGAGAATCCCCAAATGGCCTGATTGTGATATGGGAATGGATGGTCTACCCGTAGTGATTTTAGATGGCCATCCCAGTAGGACTTAATTCTGCTTAGGGTTCTGTACATTTCGCGAGCTGCGGGTACAGAGTTCTTAAGTGTAATCGTGTCTCCATATTTTTCGGACAGACCGCGAATTAATACTTCGATGTTAATAGGTATACCGGCCTGAGCTGAGAATGATGGTTGATCAAATTGCACACTATCTCCCATGGAACGGGCAATTAACGCAGGGAAGCTGAGATCCGTCCGGTAAATCCCCCCGTTTTTAAAGCCCTGAGCCATACTGTCGCCCATGGCTGCAAGCTTGTGTTTGTATGATCTTCTTCTGCTAAACAAATGAGATAATTGTTACCTTTAAGCGTAGAATATGAAAAACGAATCCATGTCAATCAATAGCAATATGAGTACAGAAGAAAACAGACTCGAAGAATTTCGAAAAAAAAGAAAGGCTGCAAATGATAAAATACTGGATCTGGATCATTTGGGTGTTAAACGGTTCTTCAATCTGGATTCTAACACATACAAAGATGGGGCCCTTTCCTCTCAAACCAAAGAGTTACTCGGTCTGGTTGCATCGGCCGTTTTGCGATGCAACGATTGCATAGATTATCACTTAGAGCAGTGTGCCAAAGCCGGTTCAACCAAAGAAGAAATTGTGGATGCGCTGAACGTTGCACTTGTAGTAGGCGGCAGTATTGTAATTCCGCATTTCAGGCATGCAATTGGTACTCTTGAAATGCTGGAAGGAGAGGGGCTTCTTTAATGCATATACGCATGTTTTTTCTTTTTCTGATGTTCACCTGCACAGTACCAATTGGTATAGCGCAGGTGATTCCGCCCGACAGAGCACCCTTACCATCTGACGCCAAAATTGGCAGTTACTATTCGGTACTACCCTTGCTTGGATACAGCTCAGACCAGGGATTTATTGGTGGAGGGTTTCTGCAAAGAATAAACTACGATATCAACAGGAAACCTTTTTTGAGTACACTGAAAACCGATCTCACTTTTTCGACAAGGGGAGATATTATTTCACAGTTGCAATACGAACGCACAAGGCTTTTTGGTAATGATATTAGAAGCAGTATCGATTTTATTGGTCAGCGAGAAAGGCAGGGGCACTACTTTGGCATCGGTAATACCACACCATTCTCTTCGTCAGAGTTTAACGATGGGGCGAACTACTACGAAAACAGAGAATTTTATTTGAATTACCGAATTCGAAATGGCCTTTTTTCATTTGGCGAAAACGGTGAACTGGATTTCTTTGGAGAAACAACATTCTGGTATGTAAATGGAATTTCTGCAGGTGAGGACACCCGTTTTTATCAGGATCAGCCGGCAGGTTTTGGCAGCAACAGAGTATTTAAACTTGGTATTGGGTTTATTGCTGACAGCAGAAATAACGAATTCTCTCCCTCAAAGGGAGTACGCTACGAGGTGAGTTTCAATTCAAGCCAATCGTTTTTATTGAGCGACTATTCATTTTCAAGCATGCGGGGAGATTTCAGGCATTTCATGCCTTTAACAGACAGAATCACCCTTGCGCATCGGTTTCAGGCAGAACATACCCTGGGCAACGCACCATTTTGGGCACTCCCAGTTATTGGTAATGAAAACGGACTTCGTGGATTTCACAGGAACCGATTCAGAGGAGAGAGTTCTGTACTGAACATGATTGAAATCAGATCGTGGCTGTTCAGTGTGCTCTCCGGAAGGGTAGATGTTGGCATGCATGCTTTTTGGGACACCGGAAGAGTGTACTCAGAGTTTGATTCGAGCACTTTTTTTGATGGCTGGAAACGGGTATTCGGTGTTGGGGGGGCTATAACCTTACTTAATCCCGATTTTATTGTACGCGGTGATATTGGTTTTTCAAATGAAACCTGGAGAATATATTTTGGAGCCGGATACGTTTTTTAAATCAAAGATCTGAAACGCATGAAACAAATATTATGCACAGCACACCCGGATACGATTCCTGAGTTTTTTTTAGCGAACTCACATTTACCGGATTCTATCCTCCACCTTCCGCTCGAGAGTTACCATTATGAAGTAGATGAAGAGATGCACAATCAGGTTGAAAGAAAACTGGATCATTTCGCCTACGTAATTCACGGCAGCAGGCTTCATGCGCGTTATTTTATGCGATGGGTATTAGAATATGGGCAGCTTGATCGTGTAAAGCAACTTGTGCATCTGGTAATGGATGAGCCAACAGCCACTTTTCTTGAGGAGAACAATATACCGGCTATAAAACCCCGAGATAACGCCCGCCCGATTGATCTTATTGAATTTTTGCTTCGTATTTCTCACGAAGGAACTGTTTTGTATCCATCAGGAGAGCAAAAAACAGATGAAATACCCGGATTACTTATTGAGCTTGAGATGCCATTTGTTGAATTTCAACTCTTTTCTGAAGAGAGCCTGGATCGCGAGAAACTGGATGTTTACAGATCCCGAGTGAATAATGCTGATATTGTGGGGATTATGTTTCATAATGAATCAGCAATTGTGAGGATTAAAACCGCATTCCCAAAGATCGATTTATCAGCACTTACTCTCATTTCGATTGGAGGCAGAGTTTCCAGAAAATTCTTGCAGATGGGTTATAAAGGAGTACTGGACGCAAAAGGCACCTGGAATAATGTACAGGAGATTGTTAATAGGTTGGTAAAAAGCTCCTGATCAGTTTACACAGATGGTTTTGTAAGCATCCTGATAATTTCAGAGTGTTCTGGAAAAGCCTGCAGCATTTGATATCTTCCCGCCATTTCAAAATCTATAAAATCGA